>JAKJFB010000009.1 GCA_022705125.1 Pseudomonadota bacterium | reverse complement strand
ACGGCGAGTCCTCCATGGTCGAGCGATCGAAGGCGTAACGCACATCGAGCGCCTCCGACGGGCGGAACAGCAGCTCCGCGCGCACGGCGTCGTGATCCTCCGCACCGTAGCTCTCGGTACCCCGCCCGGCATTGCGCACGAAGCCATCCTGGCGGGAATTCAAATAGAACAGGCGGGCGGCGAGCTGTTCGCCGAGCGGGGCGTTGAGCATGGTGCGCGAACGGAAGCGGTCCCGGTTCCCGGCCGTCAGCTGCTGGCTGAACCCCCATTCGCCCAGTTCCGGGGCACGGGTCAGGAAATTGATGGCGCCGCCGGTGGCGTTGCGTCCGTACAGCGCGCCCTGCGGCCCACGCAGGACCTCGATGCGTTCGATGTCGGCCACCTCGACGCCCATGCCCTGGTTGCGGCCGACGTAGACCCCGTCCATGTATACGGCGACGCTCGGATCCTGCGTGATCTGATCGTCGAAGTTCCCGACCCCGCGGATGAATACCCGCGGCGTGGTGGCGCTGTTGGGGTGCGGGCTCAACTGCAGGTTGGGCACGTTGCTGCCGAGGTCTCCGATCCTGGAGATGCCGAGCTTCTCGAGTTGGCGCGCGTCCAGCGCGACCAGCGAGATCGGCGTGTCTTGCAGGTTCTCCTCGCGCTTCTGGGCGGTCACGATCACTTCCTCCAGTCCTGCGGACTGGGCATGCCCGAGCGGCACAGTGGCGAGCGTCGCGAGCGAGGCGCCGGCGATCAGGGCCGATCTGGCCAAAGGCTTCAGCGTGGGTTTCATGTCGGTGTCTC
This sequence comes from Pseudomonadota bacterium, assembly GCA_022705125.1. The sequence goes on along the minus strand of JAKJFB010000009.1, from coordinate 25,620 downwards.
CTGCCGTGGGTCTGGAACGCCTGAAGCGGCGTGTTGTTGTGTGACTTCTGCGATACGAATATGGCGCAGGCACGGGGCGCCCGCCTCCGGCTGCATCGGGAGACTCTCCGCGCCGATCGGCGCGGAAACCGCCCGCGGGGGCTTGGAGCGCGCGGAGCCAGCCGCTAAGGTGGGACCCGGCGGAACTCAAGGCTCGGATGGCGGCGAACATGTCACTCCTCAACGAGGCGTTGCTTATCGGTGCGGCCCAGGGGGCGTTGCTGTGCATCGTCATCCTGAGCCTGCCGTCGGCCAACCGCACGGCCAATCGCCTGCTGGCATCCTACGTCGGGCTCGAGTCGCTGCACCTCTTCTTCCTTTACACGAGCTACATGGACGACGCGGCCGCGCCGGACGCGTGGCTGCGCCTGCTGTTCGGTTTGCGTGCACTCGACGGACCGGCCGTCTACCTGTACGTGCGCGCGCTCAGCGAAGCGGATTTCCGCTGGCACCCCGGGCTGCTCCGGCACCTGTGGGTGCTGCTCTTCCTGTTCGGCTGGTTCGCGGTACTGATCAGCGACCCGGCCTGGCTCGCCCTGTCGACCCGGGAACTGCAGCAGCTGCCCAGCACCGTCGCGATGTCGGCCTACCAGAGCCTGGTGCTTGCGGCCTACGGCCTGGTGGCCTGGCGCAGGCTGGCGGCGCACCAGCGCCGGCTGCGTCAGGCGCTGTCGGCGGTCGACCGGGTCAACCTCGACTGGCTGTCGTGGCTGATGGGCGCGCTGATCGCGACCAATACGTTGCATCTCGCGCTCGACCTGTTGCGACTGCTGGGACTGGTCGGCGCCGACTCCAAGGTACTGGTGAACCTGTGCATGACACTGCTGCTCATCTACCTGATTTCGATCGGCGGACTGCGCCAGCCCAAGGTGTTCACCGACCCGGTGCGCGAGGCACTCGCGGCGGTCGACGAACCTGCACCCGCAGTGGAAACCGGGCAGAACGGCGGCGCGGATCGCAGCAAGTACCAGAAATCCGGCCTCGACGAGGCTAGGCGCACGGAGATCTGGAACCGTCTGCAGGCGCTGCTGCAGCAGGAGCGACCGCACCTGGACCCGGGACTGAGCCTGCCCGGCCTCGCTCGCCTGCTCGGCGTGCGGCCGCAGGAGCTCAGCGAGGTGATCAACACCGCCTACGGCGGCAGTTTCTATGATCTGGTCAATCGCGCGCGCGTCGACATGGCCAAGGTCCTGCTGCGCGAACCGCGCGCCCGCCGTCGCAAGATGCTGGACATCGCCCTGTCGGTGGGCTTCAGCAGCCAGTCCACGTTCTACAGCCAATTCCGCAAGCAGACCGGCATGACCCCGACGGTCTGGCGGGACAAGGGCGAGGGCTGGCCGGAGGGCGGCGAGACCGCCGACGCCTAGACGCCAAAGCGCTGCCGGACGTGGGCGCAGCGCATCAGCCGAGAGCCTCCCGCACCTCCGCCAGCGCCACGACCCGCGTCCGGGGATAGGCCGGATCCGCACCGCGTACCACGCGATAGAGCATGGTGCCCAAGTCGTGGCCCGCGGTGTCGAGCCAGTTCGGCACGCCGGGATCGCGGTGCGCCAGCACCAGCACAGCGCTGCCGTCGGGCCGGTAGCGGGTTGTGCGCTTGTTCAGGTGGATGGTGAAATAGCGGTAATCAAGCGACTCCATCCAGTAGTTGTCGATCTGGAGGTTCCAGAATTCGTTTTCGCTGGGCGGCACGTCGATCAGAAGCGCCTGTTCGGGCCCGAGCGCCCAGTAGCCATGCGCGTAGAAGATCGCCGGATCACCGCCCTGGCGCAGGAACTCGGCCTGATCGAGCACCGTGAACGCGTTCGGGTTCGCCTTGAAACGCTGAGACCAGTCGGCAAAGATCCGCGCCGTACCCTGTACGAAGTCGGCAGCCGCGAGCAACTGCACGGACAGCCGCTCAGGGTCGAGCGGCGCCGGCCGCGCCGGTCCGTTCAGACACTCGATCTCCAGCGCGGCGGGCCTCTCCGTGCCGCGGTCGAGGAAAGTCTGCCGTACCAGCAGCATCGAGCTCTCTGCGCTCATCGGCAGCCAGTTCCCGGGTTTGCGCGCGGCGCTCAGCAGGATCTCGAAACTGCCATCCGGCGCGACCTGCAGCGTCGTGGTGTCGATGGCGCCGGTATGCTGCAGCGAACTGCTCTTGCCATAGCTGCCGGCCTTGGTGGACAGCACCATGTAATTCACCGTGCCACGGCTGCCCCGGATGCGATAGTCGTAACGGCCGTCGATCTGCGCGTTCTGGTAGAAGTTGTCCGGGTTGTCAGCGCCGATCTTGATGGTTTCGTTGGAGAGCTGGTAAAGCACCGGGAACTGCGGGTCCGAGCATTCCACCTCCTGCTCCAGCGCAGCGCGCAGCAGGCGCGAGAGATAGCGGTAGCCCTCGGCGCGATTGAACGGATCCTGCGGCGCCTCCGGCCGCAGGATCTGCTCCCCGGCTTCCTTCAGTCGATCACAGAATGCGTGCCAAGGCGTGGCGGGATCCGGCGTGGCGGCGCGCGCGGCCGGCAGCATGCTGCCCAGGCCGAGGGCGCTGATCCAGCGGAACAGCGAGCGGCGCGGGAGTGCGGGAGACAGGTGTCGGACCATTGGGAATGCTCCTGGGGCTGGATTCGGCAGGTCATCACTATGGGCCAGGCGCTTGCCGCGCACCTCCGCGAGGATAGGCACGGACTCCGACCCGATCGGGCCGGAGCAGACGAACCGTTCAGGGGGGCGGGCCAGTCCCGGGCGCGAGCGCGATCGCCCTCGTCTCCGGGAGCATCCACGCGATCGGGACGCCGACGAGCGGGACGATCGCGAGCAGGCTCACGGCATCGGCTGTCGAGTCGAATGCCTCGCCCAGGATCCCTGCGACGATCGGTCCCAGCACGAGTCCGAGCCGGCCCACGAGGTTGTTCCCGAATCCGCTGGCCGTGGCGCGCATCTCCGTCGGGAAGAGCTCTGCCGTCCAGGTCGTGACGATGGCCCACACGCCACCGAGACCGACGAGCGCGAAGTAGCCCGCGAGAATCGCCGCCTGCCCGCTCGCCTGGTAGCAGACGAGTGTCGCCAGACTGGCGCCCGCAAGGTAGAGGCTAGTGGCCGAACGCCTCCCGATCCGGTCCATCGCGAAGCCGGCAAACGCGTAGCCGAAGAGGCCGAGCGGGATGGTGCCGAGCGGGAGCAGGACGAGATCCCGGGCGTTCCAGCTGCGCTCGTCGAAGACGTAGAGCGTAAACGAATAGAGCGCGGTTCCCGACCAGAAGTTGACGATCACCCACAGGCCCGTGACCGCGAGTAGCCGGGAGCGGTACGCCGAGGACACGAGCGAGCGCAACAGCTCGAGCTCGGTTGCGAGCCTCGAGCCCGCCGCGGCCCGCTGCACCTTGCGCGCCCGGAAGGCGCTCGTCTCCGCCAGGTTGGCGACGTAGTACGGGAACAGGACGAGCGGCACGGCGCCGATCACGAAGAGCCCGCGCCAGCCGATCCCCCACGCGGTGAGCGGATGCAGCAGCGCGTCCGGGACGCTCGCGCCGAGGGCAACGCAGCCGCCGAACACGCCGTTCACCCGCCCGCGAACGTCAGGCGGCATCTCCTCGGACAGGATCAGATAGGCGAGCCCGAGTTCGACCACCATAGCCATGCGCGCAAAGACCTGGAGCACCGTGAAGACGGTGAGATTCGGCGCGAAGGCGGTCGCGAGCGTGAGGAGCGCGTAGACCAGCAACGCGCCGAGGAATACCGGTCGCCGGCCGACGTGATCGGCGAGGTGTATCACGAAGAAGGCGAAGACCATACCCATGCTCGAGAGCCCCACGACCCGGCCGAGTTCCGCTCGGGAGGCACCGAATTCGTGTCCGATCACCGGCTGGACCAGGGCGACGAGACGCGTGTCGAAGCCCTCGAAAAACGTGGCGATGGCAAGGAGGGCGAAGAGCCGGGCGGCGGGACTCATGGCAGCGGCACCAGCGCCCGATCGTGGATCGGGCCCACGAAACGCCTCTGACCGACCTTCGCCCGCGCCATTGGATCAGAAATCCGTACTGCAGCTCAGTTCGCGATGTTGCTCCATGGCCCCCAAGATCGACTGCATGCGCTCGGTGATCGCGGCGTAGGCGTCCGGCCCGGCGATCATCTGCCGGGGCGGATTTTCCATATTCACGACTTCGACAACGAGCTTGGCCAGTTTTACTGGATCGCCGCGCTGACGACCGTCGACCGATCGCACCAATTCGATGCGCGCGCCGGCGCCATCGTCATAATCGCTCACGCCGCTGTGCTTGAGATGCAGGGAACGGCCCGAGAAATCACTGCGGAACATGCCGGGCGCGATCGAGCAAATCTTCACGCCCAGCGGCTCCACTTCGCGCGCGGCGGACTCGGAGAGCGCTTCCAAGGCGTGCTTGGAGCTGGCGTAATAGCCGGTCGCCGGGTTCGCGATGCGGCCCGCCAGGGAGGATATCTGGATGATCCGGCCTGAACGGCGCTTGCGCATGCCCCCCAAAACCGCCTTCATCATGCGCAGCGCGCCGAACAGGTTCGTATCGAAAAGCGCCTTCACCTCGTCGATGTCGCCCTCTTCGATGGTCGAGATGTAACCGTAGCCGGCATTGTTCACGAGCACGTCCACGGCGCCGAAACGCGCGACGGTCGCCGCGACCGCCCTGGCGACGGAAGCGTCGCTTGTGACGTCCAGCGCCAGAGCAAGGGCGCGATCCGGCGCGCCGGCGACAATGTCCTGCACCGTCTCGGGCTTGCGCGCGGTAACTGCCACGTTATCGCCAATGCTGAGGACATACTCGGCGATTGCCCTGCCGATGCCGCTGGAGCAGCCGGTGATGATCCAGGTGCGGCTCATTCCGCAATCCTCCAGAGGTAGCTCCTGGCGCGCTCTTCGAGTTGCTTCTTGCGTTCCGCCAGCGTGACTTTCACCGATTCCGGCATTTCCTTCGCGACATCGGCGAGCTTGATCACCTTGCCGCTCGCCTTCAGGTTCGCGTTTGGCCGGCCGGTTTCGAATTCCGCCCAGCGCAAAGTCATGATGCCGTCCTGCATGTCGTGGGTATCGAGCCAGTTCCAGATCCCCGGATCCTTGCGCGACACGAGCAAGCGCACGGTGCCGTCGGAATCGCGCTTCATCTGGGTCAGGTTCAAACTGCCGTTCTCGTGCACGATATCGTTCGTGGTACCCCAGAGATTCGTGATCGGCGCGATGAAATACGCGGCGCCGCCGAGATCCACGTCGATCAACAGCCCTTCATCATCCTGAAGATTGAAGTGACCCATGATATATACCTGGTTGCGCAACGCGCCGTCCGTATCGCGGTCGATGACGAAATCGAACATGTTGACCGGCTTGTCCAGAGCTTGCCGGTTCCAGCGTATGGTGTTGTCGACGTTCTTGATGATGAGAGCCTGCGCGTCGGCGACCTTTTGATCGAAGCTGCGTTCGGGCTTCTTCGGCGCGCCGCCAAGGCGCTCGATCGACAGCTCGCTTGGGCGTTCATTGGCCCAATCCGTCACGACGTCGCGGATATAGAACTCGACGGCTTCCGGCGATGATCTCACGTGGTTCGCCCGATTCCCCTTGCCATCGCTATCGACGAAAATTTCGAAACTTCCGTCCTTTTCGAGGACGAGCGACTTGCCGTCGAGCACGTCCACGGTGCCCATGTTTGCGTTCCAGAGCGTGAAATAGTTTTCCGTCAGGCGCGGGTAATGGACCCTGCCGCGGATCACGTAGCGCTCTGCGCCGCTGATCGGGATGGTGCGATAGACGGAATCGGGGTTGTCTATGCCCCACCGCGTACCCGGCACATGCACATCGCCGAGCTTGTGCGGGATGCGGGAAATCGTCAGAACGGCTGGACGCTCCGGATCCGTATTGAGCGTCCAGAGGAGCGAACCGAAAACAGCCTCCTCGAAATAGGAATCGAATGCCCGGCGTTGACCTGCACTCGGTTGCGCCTTTTCCAGCCAATAGCTGCGGCGATCCGCAATTGTCGCCTGCACGCGGGGGTCCGCATAGACTTTCAAGGCCTCCAGCTCGATGCGGCGCTGATCCGGGGTGTCAATAGGATTGGGCATGGTCGCCTCCCTTTGTTGATTTGGGGTATTTTTCTCGCGGACGACCCTCTGGAGCAATCGCGAACAGTGCGGTGGTTGCGCCGTACTTCGGCGATTGCGCCGCATCGTCCGTCAGAAAACAGCCGCTCGACGATTTTGCGACGCGACACTGGCCAGGCTAATCTACCCGCCTCGCCTCAGCGAACAATGACAAAATCGAGGAATGAATTGTGCAGGGAGCGTTGCAAATCGAGGACGTCATCGAACTGCCACATGTGCGCATGGAGCGGGTTACGCAGGACGCGAGCGGGCCATTCTTCCGCGCCCACAGAGTGAACGAGCCGTCGCTGATCTATATTCCTCCACCTCATCGCGAGTCCGCGCGTGGCTCATATGGTGAGCCGGGGTCACCCGGGTCGCTCATGTCATTCGGCGCGGCTGTATTCCTGCCGGGCGCTGGCTCCGTGCACATTCAATCGCCGGGATTCCCGAAGCGCACGATGCTTGTGCTGCGCTTCCTCGACGATGAAATGAAGAACCTCGTCAACCAGCTCAACAGCGAAGACCACGGCTTGATGATGAAGTTCGCGGATTTGCGGCACACCAGGATCATCGAGATCATCGATCGTCTGTCGCAGGAAATGAACAAGGACGCGGTGGGTCGTGATCTCATTCTGAAAGGCTTGGGCCTGGTGCTGGTCGGTGAGATGGCGCGCTATCTGGCGAGCGTTTCGAACGATCCGCCGCTGGAGAGGGGAACACTCGCAGATTGGCAGATGCGCCGAATTTCTGAGCGGCTGACCGACGAATCCAAGGCGCCGCCGGGCGTGCCTGAGCTCGCCGCAATCTGCGGTCTGAGCCGTCGCCATTTGATGCGCGCCTTCAAAGCGACGACCGGCATGACGGTGATGGAATGGGTGGAGCACGGCACCTTCGATCGCGCAATGCGCCTTCTCGGCGGTGCTGATTCGATCAAGTCCATCTCGGCCCGACTGGGTTATGCCTGCCCCGGCAGTTTCGCCAGCGCTTTTGCGCGCAAATTCGGCGTGCCGCCGCGGCAATGGCGCCGTCGGAACGGCCGGGGCTCCGGTCAGAGCCCGCCGGCCTCGCGATCGCTGATCCCGAGCAGGTAGAGGATCCCGTCGAGGCCGAGCGTGGAAATCGCGTGGCGCGCCGACTCCTTCACGATCGGCTTGGCGCGGAATGCGATGCCCAGGCCCGCGATGCTGAGCATCGGCAGATCGTTCGCCCCGTCACCCACCGCGATCACCTGCTCGAGCGAGATGGACTCGCGCGCGGCGATCTCGCGCAGCAGCTCGGCCTTGCGCCTGCCATCGACGATGGTGCCCACCACGCGCCCGGTGACGCGCCCGTCCTCGATGTCGAGCTCGTTGGCGAACACGTAGTCGATGCCCAGGCGCTGCTGCAGGCGCCGCCCGAAGAAGCCGAAGCCGCCCGAGATGATCGCGGTGCGAAAACCGATGCGGCGCAGCGTCGCGATCAGCTTCTCGGCGCCCTCGCTGAGGCGCAGCTGCGCGGCCACCTCCTCCAGCACGCTCTCGTCGAGCCCCGCGAGCAGCGCCACGCGCTGGCGGAAGCTCTCGCTGAAGTCGATCTCGCCGCGCATCGCGCGCTCGGTGATCGCCGCGACCTGCTCGCCGACGCCGGCGCGCTTGGCGAGCTCGTCGATCACCTCGGCCTCGATCAGCGTCGAGTCCATGTCGAAGGCGACCAGGCGCCGCGTGCGGCGGAACATGTTGTCTTCCTGGTAGGCGATGTCCACGTCGAGCTCGCTGGCGAGCTCGAGAAAGTCGCGACGCACCGCCGCGGCATCGGCAAGGTCGCCGCGCACCGAGAATTCCACGCAGGCGCGGTCGCTCTCCGCCGCGGCATCGAGCGAGACGCGCCCCGACAGGCGGTTGATCTTGTCGATGTTGAGGCCGTGGCGCGCCACGATCTCGGTGAGCCGCGCGATTTCCTCGCCACGGATGCGCCGCGAGAGCAGCGTCACGATATGGCGCGGCTTGCCCTGGCCCGCCACCCACTCGCGATAGCTCGCGGCGCTGACGGCGGTATAGCGCAGCTGCAGCCCGGCTTCGTGGGCGTGGAACAGCAACTCCTTCAGCGCGGCGGAGGTCTCGCGCTCCTCGGGAATCTCGACCAGCAGGCCGAGCGCGAGGTGGCTGTGGATCACGGCCTGGCCGATATCGAGCACGTTGATGCCGTGCGCCGCGAGGATCCCGGTCAGCATCGAGGTGATGCCGGGGCGGTCCTCGCCGGAGATGTTGATCAGTACGATCCTGTTCATGCGCCTCAGTCCGTCGCGATCTCGACGCGGTCGACCTTCTGGAAGCCGCGCGGCAGCTTGTTGCCCCGCCGCCCGCGCTCGGCGCGGTAGGCATCGAGGTCCGATCCCTTGAGCTTGATGTAGCGCTTGCCGCTGTGCACCACCACGGTGGCGTTGGGCGCCATCACCACGACGCCGAGCAGGTATTCCTCGCGGGTGCGCAGCAGCGTGCCCGAGATGCCGATGATCTTGTTGCCCTTGCCGCGCGCGAGCATCGGCAGCTCCGCCGCCGGGAACACCAGCATGCGGCCCTCGTTGCTGACCGCCACCAGCACGTCCTTCGCGACATCGTGCACGCGCACCGGCGCCAGCACCTCGGCGCCCTCGGGCAGCGTGAGCACGGCCTTGCCGGCGCGGTTCTTCGACTGCATGTCCTCGAGCTTCGCCACGAAGCCGTAACCGGCATCGCTAGCGAGCAGGTACAGGTGCGCATCCTCGCCCATCAGCGCGCCGGCGAATGTCGCCCCCGAGGGCGGGTTGATGCGCCCGGTGAGCGGCTCGCCCTGCCCGCGCGCCGATGGCAGCGAATGCGTCGGCAGCGAGTAGGTGCGCCCGGTGGAGTCCAGCAGCACCACCGACTGGTTCGAGCGCCCCTGCACCGCGCACTTGAAGGCATCGCCCGCCTTGTAGCTCAGCTTCTCGCCGTCGATGTCGAGACCCTTGGCGGCGCGGATCCAGCCCATCTTCGACAGCACCACGGTGACCGGCTCGGAACTGAGCAGTTCGGTTTCGCTGTAGGCGCGCGCTTCCTCGCGGCTCACCAGCGGCGAGCGGCGCGCGTCGCCGTATTCGTCGGCCACCGCCTGCAGTTCCTTCTTGATCAGCGTGGTCAGGCGCGCCTCCGAGCCCAGCGTCTTCTCGATCGTGTCGCGCTCCTCGGCCAGTTCGGCCTGTTCGCCGCGGATCTTCATTTCCTCCAGCTTCGCGAGGTGGCGCAGCTTCAGCTCGAGGATGGCTTCGGCCTGTTCGTCGGAGAGCCCGAAGCGCGCCATCAGCGCGGGCTTGGGTTTGTCCTCGTGGCGGATGATCGCGATCACCTCGTCGATGTTGAGGAAGGCGACCAGCAGGCCGTCGAGGATGTGCAGGCGGCGCAGCACCTGCTCGAGGCGGTACTGCAGGCGCCGGCGCACCGTCGCGCGGCGGAATTCGAGCCATTCGCGCAGCATCGCGGCGAGGTCGCGCACGCCGGGACGCCCGTCGAGGCCGATCACGTTCATGTTCACGCGGTAGCTGCGCTCGAGATCGGTGCTCGCGAACAGGTGTGACATCAGCCCGTCGGCATCCACGCGGTTCGAGCGCAGCACGATCACGAGCCGTGTCGGGTTCTCGTGGTCCGATTCGTCGCGCAGGTCCGCGACCATCGGCAGCTTCTTCGCCTGCATCTGCGCGGCGATCTGCTCCAGCACGCGGGCCCCCGACACCTGGTGCGGCAACGCGGTGATCACGAGATCACCCTGCTCGCGGATCCACACCGCGCGCGCGCGCAGGCTGCCGCGGCCCGTGGTGTAGAGCGCGCGCAACTCGTGCGCGGGCGTGATGATCTCGGCCTCGGTGGGATAATCCGGGCCGCGCACCCACTCGGTGAGCTCGGCGGCCGTGGTCCCGGGGCGGTCGAGCAGCTGCATGCACGCGGCCGTGAGCTCGCGCAGGTTGTGCGGCGGGATGTCGGTGGCCATGCCCACCGCGATGCCGGTGGTGCCGTTGAGCAGGATGTGCGGCGCGCGTGCCGGCAGCACCGCGGGCTCGTCGATGGTACCGTCGAAGTTCGGCATCCAGTCGACCGTGCCCAGCCCCACCTCGGACAGCAGAACGTCGGCAATGGCCGCGAGGCGCGACTCGGTGTAGCGCATCGCGGCGAAGGACTTGGGATCATCGGGCGCGCCCCAGTTGCCCTGGCCGTCGATCAGCGGGTACCGGTAGGAAAAGGACTGCGCCATCAGCACCATGGCCTCGTAGGCCGCGCTGTCGCCGTGCGGGTGGAACTTGCCGATCACGTCGCCCACGGTGCGGGCGGACTTCTTGTACTTGGCGCTCGCGCGCAGCCCGAGCTCGTGCATCGCGTAGATGATGCGCCGCTGCACCGGCTTGAGGCCGTCGCCGATGTGCGGCAGCGCGCGGTCGAGGATCACGTACATCGAATAGTCGAGGTACGCCTTCTCGGTGTAGTCGCGCAGACGAATGCGCTCGATGTCGCCGCTGGGCGGCGCCTGGGTCTCGGTCATGCCTGTCTCCGGCCGTAATGCTAGCCCGGGCTGGGGATCGCGGGGGCCCGCGCCGCGCGCGGGGCGGCATATGCTATTGGGTTTGCGCCGGCGCGTCATCCGCGCCGGCGGCGGCGCGCACCTCGGCGGCGATCTGCCCGCTCAGTTCCAGCAGCACGGCGCTGATGTCGGCCGCCACCGAGTCGGCGCTCGTGCCCGAGCGCGAGCGCGCGAGCCGGCTGCTGCGCTCGCGCGTCTCGCTGGCGCTGGTCAGCGACCAGGTCGCGACCAGATCCACCGTATCGCCGCGTACATCGAGACGCGCGATATTCAGCCTGAGCAGCCACTGGGGCGACCATTCGCGCGGCCACGGCCGCACGCGCACGGCGTCGGTTTCGAGCAGCGCGCCCAGGTTCAGCGCCACGGTGCGCTGCACGCCGTCGGCCAGCGGCTCGGCCCAGCGGTGGTAGTCGCGCAGGCTCAGGCGGTTGGCGCTCTCCATGGTCACCATCTCGGGGCGCTGCAGGTATTCCGCCACCTTCAGCTCGGCGATGCCGATCGAGGGCTGCGCGCGCGCCGCGGCCGGCGGCGCCTCGGCGCTCAGCAGGTAATATTCCGTGCGCGGGGTCGAGCCGCAGGCCGCCAGCACGGCGGCCAGGGCCAGCACCGGCGCGAGGCGCCACGCTCTGGGCATCATTCGTCACTCCTGTCGCTGCGCCCGCGCAGCAGTGATTCCGGCTCGCGCGCCAGCGCGTCGGCCAGCGCCTGCAGCGCGCGGCCGGCGCGACCGAGCTCGGCGGCGGTGCGCGTCAGTTCGTGGAATACCGGCGACTGCTCCGAGAGCGCGTAGCCGGCCTCGTCCGAGGTGACGCGCAGGCTGGCGAGCGTCTGGTCCAGCGCCTGCAGGCTGGCATCCAGCCGCGTGCCGGTGTCCTTGACCTGCACGCGCAGCACGCCCAGCGTGCCGTCGGCGGAGCCGGCGAGCGTATCGAGGCGCGACCCGATCAGCGCGACCTGGCGGTCGGTGTTGGCGACCAGCGAGCGCACGTCGGCGAGCGCGGCGTTGATGTTCGCGGGAATGCGCTGCGTCTCGGGGTTGGCGAGCAGCGAGGAGACCGCGCGCAGCGTCTGGTCCGCGTTCTGGATGATCGATTGCAGGTCGACTTCGCTCATGCGCTCCATGATCGCCTCGAGCCCGGTGGGCGCGGTCGGCAGCTGCGGCTCCTCGGTGTCGAAATCGACATAGCGCGGCGGCGATTCCGGCTTGAACACCAGGTCCACGTAGAGCAGCCCGGTCAGCAGGCTCTGCGTCTTGAGCTGCGCGCGCAAGCCGCGGTCGATCAGCACCTGAAGGTTGGCGCGCGTCGCAAGGTCCTTCGCGATACCGAGGTCCTCGCGGCTCAGCGACATCGTCACCGGGATCACGAACTCGGCCGTGCGCTGGTCGAAGCTCACGTGGATATCGGTCACCTCGCCGATCTTCACGCCGCGCAACGTCACCGGCGCGCCCACGTCGAGGCCCTTGACCGAGCCGGTGAAGATCGCCGTGGCACCGAACCTGCCGGAACTCCCGCTGAACAGCTTGGCGCCGAAGAACAGCGTGGCGCCGAGCAGCAGCGCGATCGCGCCGACCACGAAGGCGCCGATCGCGGTGGGATTGGGCTTGCCGCTCACGCGCTTTCGCCCGCGCTGCGCGACAGGAACCGGCGCACCAGCTCGTGGTCGCTGCCGGTGAGCAGGCGTTGCGGGTCGCCGTAATCGAGCATGGTGCGGGTCTCCGCGTCGAGAAAGACCGAATTGTTACCGATCGCGAAAATGCTCGCCAGTTCGTGCGTCACCATCACCACCGTGGCCCCCAGCGCATCGCGCATGTGCAGGATCAGCTCGTCGAGCAGCCGCGAGCTGATCGGGTCGAGGCCCGCCGAAGGCTCGTCGAAGAACAGGATCTCGGGGTCGAGCGCGATCGCGCGCGCCAGGCCGGCGCGCTTCTGCATGCCGCCGCTGATTTCGGAGGGGTAGTACTCCTCGAAGCCCGCCAGCCCCACCAGCGCCAGCTTGTACGAAACCAGCTCGCCGATGGTGGCGGCATCGAGCGGCGTGTACTGCTGCAGCGGCAAGGCGACGTTCTCGGCGAGCGTCATTGCGCTGAACAGGCCGCCGCCCTGGTAGGTGATGCCCCAGCGCCGGCGCATGCGGTCGCGCTCCCCGTCGTCGGCGCGCTGGAAGCTCGCGCCGCCGTAGAGGATCTCCCCGGCGGCGGGCTCGTAGAGGCCGATCATGTGCTTGAGCAGCGTCGACTTGCCGCAGCCGCTGCCACCCATGATCACGAAGATGTCGCCGCGGTTCACCGTGAAGTCGAGATCCTTCTGGATCACGCGCGAGCCGTAGGCCATGGTGAGCCCGCGGACCTCGATATGCGGCTGCGGGGCGTCCACGCTCAGATCCCCAGCCGCTGGTAGACGATGTTGAACGCCGCGTCCGCGACGATCAACGCCACGATGGCGGTGACAACCGCCCTGGTCGTTGCCTTGCCCACGGCCTCGGAACTGCGCCCGCACTGTATGCCCGCGCGACAGCCGGCGAGCGCGATCAGCAGCCCGAAGACCACGCTCTTCGCGAGTCCCGTCGATATGTGCGTCAGGTTCACGGCGAGCCGCGTCTCGTGCAGGTACTGCGTCCACGACACGTCCATCCCTGTCGCCACCAGCGCGCCACCGCACATGCCGAGCACGCCGCTGTAGAGCGTGAGCAGCGGCATGACCAGCACCAGTGCCAGCAGGCGCGGCAGCACCAGGAATTCCATCGGCGACATGCCGAGCGTGCGGATCGCGTCGATCTCCTCGCGCGTCTGCATGGTGCCGAGTTGCGCGGCATAAGCCGCGCCCGTGCGCCCGGCCATGATCACGCCGGTCATCAGGGCGGCCATCTCGCGCACCATGCCGATGCCGACCAGGTCGGCGACGTAGATCTGCGCGCCGAACTGGCGCAGCTGCACCGAGCCGAGATAGGCGAGGATCATGCCCACCAGCACGCTGATCAGCGTGACGATGCCGATCGCGGCCGGCCCCGCCTGCTGCACGAACCAGAGGAAATCGCGCGCTCGCGTATTGGCGCGCCCGAGACAGAGCTTGCCGAGCGCGATCAGCAGCTCCCCGAGAAAGGCGAGCGCCCCGAGCAGCTCGCCCCAGGCCCGCAGCAGCGGCTCGCCGGCAAGCAGGCGCCGCCACCACGGGGCGCGCGCCGGCCGTGCGTGCTGCTCGGGCCGCACCGCGCGCGCCAGCGCCATCAGCCGCAGCGCGCCCTCGGGCAGGTTCGCGGAATCGAACCGCATGCCGGCGCGCGTGCATTCCTCCTCGATGCCGAGCAGCAGCATCACCAGCAGCGAATCCCAGCTGCCGAGCGCGTTGCAGTCGAAACCGAGCTCGCGCGCCGGCTGTGCGCGCAACTGCGGCAGCACGTCGGCGGCGCGCGGCGCGCCGCGCGCCACCGTCCAGTCGCCGGACAGCACCAGCGTGGTTCCCCCGGCGCGCGCCTCGATCGCGCAGCGCGCCGGGTTCGGATCCGCCGCTGGTGCCGCGCTCAAATCCGCTGCGCCAAGTTGCCGCTGCGCTCGAGCCAGTCGCGGCGGTCGGTGGCGCGCTTCTTCGCCAGCAGCATGTCGAGCAGCTGGTCGGCCTGGTCTTCCTCGCTGAGCGTGAGCTCCACCAGGCGGCGCGTGTCCGGGGTCATCACGGTCTCGCGCAGCTGCAACGGGTTCATCTCGCCGAGCCCCTTGAAGCGCTGCACGTTCACCTTGCCCTTCTTCTTCTCGGCCTCGATCAGGTTCAGCACGCCTTCCTTCTCGGATTCGTCGAGCGCGTAGTAGACGTCCTTGCCGATGTCGATGCGATAGAGCGGCGGCATCGCCACGAACACGCGCCGCGCCTGGACCAGCGGGCGGAAATGACGCACGAACAGCGCGCACAGCAGCGTCGCGATGTGCAGCCCGTCGCTGTCGGCATCGGCCAGGATGCAGACCTTGCCGTAGCGCAGCCCGCCGAGATCGGCCGATCCCGGATCGACGCCGAGCGCGACGGCGATGTTGTGGATCTCCTCCGAGGCGAGGATCTCGCTGCTCTCCAGCTCCCAGGAGTTCAGGATCTTGCCCTTGAGCGGCATGATCGCCTGGAACACGCGGTCGCGCGCCTGCTTGGCCGAACCGCCCGCGGAATCACCCTCGACGAGGAACAGCTCGGTGCGGTCGAGATCCTGCGCCGTGCAGTCGGCGAGCTTGCCCGGCAGCGCCGGTCCCGAGGTGATCTTCTTGCGCTCGACCTGGCGGCTCTTGCGCAGCCGCGCCGCGGCGGCCGAGACCGCCATATCGGCCAGCTTGTCGCCTTCCTCGGTGTGCTGCCCCAGCCACAGCGAGAACGCGTCGCGCGCCACGCCGGCAATGAACGCGGCGGCCTCGCGCGAGGACAGGCGCTCCTTGGTCTGGCCGCTGAACTGCGGCTCGCGCAGCTTGGCCGACAGCACGTAGGCGCAGCGGTCCCACAGGTCCTCGGGGCTGAGCTTGATGCCGCGCGGCAGCAGGCTCCTGAACTCGCAGTACTCGCGCAGGGCCTCGAGCAGACCCGTGCGCAACCCGTTGACGTGCGTGCCGCCCTGCGCGGTCGGGATCAGGTTCACGTAGCTCTCGGTGATCAACTCGCCGCCCTCGGGCAGCCACTGCACCGCCCAGTCCACGGCCTCGGTCTTGCCGCTGAAGCTGCCGACGAAGGGCTCTGCCGGCAGCGTCGGGTACTCGGCGGTGGCGCCGCGGATGTAGTCCGGCAGGCCGTTTTCGTAGTACCACGCCTCGCGCTGGCCCGTCGCCTCGTCGGTGAAGGTGATGTTGAGGCCCGGACACAGCACGGCCTTGGCGCGCAGCAGGTGCGTGAGGCGCGAGACCGAGAACTTCACGGTGTCGAAATAGCGCGGATCGGGCCTGAAGCGCACCGTGGTGCCGGTGCTGCGCCTGGCCACCGAGTCGATGATCTCGAGCTCGGAGGCCTTGTTGCCGTTCTCGAAGCGCATGCGATAGACGTTGCCGTCGCGCCTGACCGTGACCTCGAGCTCCAGCGACAGCGCGTTGACCACCGACACGCCCACACCGTGCAGGCCGCCGGAAAACTGGTAGCTGCCCTCGGAGAACTTGCCGCCCGCGTGCAGCGTGCAGAGGATCACCTCGACGCCGGGCTTGCCCTGCTCGGGGTGGATGTCGACCGGCATGCCACGGCCGTCGTCGGCCACCGACAGCGAGCCGTCGGCGTGCAGCACCACGTCGATGGCGCGCGCGAAGCCGGCCAGGGCCTCGTCGACGCCGTTGTCGATCACTTCCTGCGCGAGGTGGTTGGGGCGCGTGGTGTCGGTGTACATCCCCGGGCGCTTGCGCACCGGGTCGAGCCCCGTCAGTACTTCGATGGCCTCGGCATTGTATTGGGCGCTGACTGCCATGCTTCTCCCTGTGGTGGAACGGCGAGCGCGGCGGATGATACAGGAGCGGCGCTTCTCAGAGGTACCCGGCCGAGTGGCGGTCATAACCGAGCTCGACGCCGCTCACGCGCTCGACGCGCGTCTCCAGGCGCCCGTCGGGGTGCAGTTCCAGCCAGCGCAGGCCGGGCGCCTGCTCGTCGAGGCGAAAGCCCTCGCTGCACGGGGCGAACTGGATGCAGCTCGAGGGCGAGCCGAGCAGGCGCAGCCCCGCGCGCTCGGCCGAGAACTCCTGGTGCACGTGCCCCCAGAGCAGCGCGCGTGCCTGGGGGTGGCGGGCCAGCACCGCGAACAGGGCGTCGGCATCGGCGACCATCTGCTCGTCGAGCCACGCGCAGCCGATCGCCACCGGCTGGTGATGCAGGCAGACCAGCGCGTGGCGCGCGGGCTCGGCGCCGAGCAGGCGGTCCAGCAGCGCCAGTTCCGCCGCGCCGAGACTGCCGCCGACCTGGCCGGCGACGGTGGAGTCGAGCATCACGATCTGCCAGCTGCCGGCGCAGATGGAGCGGATCATCGGGCGGCCGCGGCCGATCACGCCGTGCATCAGGGGGCCCGCGTCGTGGTTGCCCGGCAGCCAGAACCACGGCAGGCCGAGGGCGTCGAAGCTCTCGCGCACGCGCACGTAGGCGGCCTCGGCACCGTGGTTGGCGAGATCGCCGGTGGCGAGCAGCAGGTCGGGGCGCAAGGGTCCGTCACGCACCAGGTCGAGCACGTGCGCGAGGCTCGCATCGGTGTCCATGCCGAGCAGGGTGCCGCCACGGCGCTCCTCGAGATGGGTGTCGGTGACCTGCACCACGCGGACACAGGATCCGGCAAGGGCGAGGTCGACGCGCGTGTCCGTCATCGGCCGCCGCCTTCAGCCGTCGGCTGCCAGGGCCGCGGAGTGCAGCGCGTGCCCCTCGGCAAGGCAGTGCGCCAGCCATTCGCCGAGCAGGCGGTTGATCTGCCACTTTTCGTCGCGCGCCAGCCCGTCGCGGTTGGGGTAGTCGTAGCGCGCCAGCAGCCGGCGCACGCGCGCGCAACCGACGACTTCCGCCATGCGCGCGTCGAGATAGGCCCGCACCGTGAATTCCGCGCCGCGCGCGCCCCAGACGGGCTGCTGCTGGCGCAGCACCACTTCCGCGGTATAGGGACAGCGCTGCACGACATGCAGGTGCAGCACGTCCATGCCGCCGCGGGGCAGGCGCGTGCCGATGTGTCGCGCCTGTCCCGCGACGAAACCCGGCAGCAGTTTTTCGAGGCGCAGGAAGTTCACCTCGCATTCGGCGTGGTGGATCTGCAGCGGCGAACAGGGTGCCACGGCGGCGTCGCGGCCCTGCGCCGCCTGGCCGGCATGTCGGGGGAAGCTCATGGAGCGAAAGTATATAGGCAATTGCCGCAGGCCCATGACGGGGCGGCGAAATTTGACGGCACAAATCCCGCGGGTCCTGCGCCGTGCATTGATCGGGCTTATTAAGGATGGACGCCCTCTGCTAGACTCGCCTCGCTGCCGCCGAGCTCCCAATCGATCCATGAGGCATCCGATGCTGCATTCCCGCCTGCGCGCGCTGATCACCACGAGCCTGCTGCTGCTGCCCGCGGCGCTGCGTGCCGACACGCTGCTCGACATCTACGAACTGGCGGTGCAGAACGACCCGGTCATCAGGGCGGCCGAGGCCACCTATCGCGCCGGCCGCGAGTACGAGGTCCAGGGCCGCTCGCAGTTGCTGCCGCAGGTGGGGGCGCAGGCCGAGTACGGCGAGGACGACATGACGCAGAAGAGCACGCGCACCATCGCTATCGGTGACCAGACCTTCACCAGCAGCAGCAATTACGACGTCGAGGAGGACCAGGAAAACTATTACCTCACGCTGTCGCAGAAGCTGTTCGACGTGCCGGCCTGGTTCAGCTTCAAGCAGGGCAAGGAACTCAGCAAGCAGGCCGAGGCGCAATTCGCCGCCGACCAGCAGGCACTGATCGTGCGCACCGTGGAGGCCTACGTGCTGGTGCTGCGCGCCATCGACAACCTGAAGTCGAGCCGCGCCGCCGAGGCTGCCTTCCAGCGCCAGCTGGAGCAGACGCAGCAGCGCTTCGACGTCGGGCTGATCGCGATCACCGACGTGCACGAAGCGCGCGCGGCCTTCGACCTCGCGGTGGTCGAGCGCCTCACCGACGAGGGCAACCTGGGCGTCGCCTACGAGGCGCTGTCGGTGCTGACCGGCCAGGACCACGCGAACCTGTGGCTGCTGAGCGAGGAGTTTCCGGTCGTCGACCCGCAGCCCGCCGCCGCCGAGAGCTGGGTGGAGCTCGCGATGGAAGGCAACCTCGGCCTGAAGGTGGCCAGTTACGCGGCCGAGGCCGCGATGCAGTCCTCGCAGGCCAGCCGTGCGCAGCACCTGCCCAAGCTCAGCGGCCAGCTCACCCTGATGGACACGTCCACCGACGGCGACAACGTGGACAACAACCTCCGTGACCCGGCAGGCAACCGCCTCAACCCCAGGTACCCCACCTCGGTCGACGTGGAAGGCAACAGCGTCATGCTGACACTGAGCATGCCGCTCTACGCCGGCGGTGGCGTGAGCTCGCAGCGCCGCCAGTCCTACGAGAACTACATCGCGGCGCGCGAAACGCACACCAGCATCATGCGCGACACGATCCAGTTCACGCGCTCGCTGCATCTCTTCGTCACCACCGACGTGCAGCGCGTGAAGGCGCGCAGGCAGGCGATCGTCTCGGCGCAGAGCGCGCTGGATGCCACCACGGCGGGCTACGAGGTCGGCACGCGCAACGTGGTCGACGTGCTCAATGCGCAGCAGGTGCTCTTCACGGCGATCCGCGATTACGCGAACACCCGCTACGACTACGTCTCGCGGCTGCTTCGCCTGCGCCAGCAGGCCGGCCTGCTGAGCCCCGAGGACGTGGTCGCGCTGAACAAGTGGCTGGTCGAACCGACGCCCGCCACGGCGACCGCGCCGCGGATCTGATCGCGCGCGCTATCGCGCGGGGGATTGGAAAAGTTTCCCGATCTTCGCTCGCAGTATCTGCGGCGTGAACGGCTTGACGACATAGCCGTTCACGCCGGCCCGTACCGCCTCGATGATCTGCTCGCGCGTCGCTTCGGTGCTCACCATGAGGATCGGGATGGCATTCAGCCGCGGGTCGGCGCGCACCGCCCTGACCAGGTCGAGGCCATCCATCTGCGGCATGTGCCAGTCGGTCAGCAGCAAGCCGAAATCGTCCTGGCGCAGCAGGGCGAGTGCCGTGGCACCGTCATCCGCGAGCGTGACGTCGCGAAAGCCCATGTCGCGCAGCAGTTGCCCGACGATGCGCCGCATGCTCTCGAAGTCATCGACCACGAGAACCCTGGTGTCGAAGGGAATACTCATGGCGCCAGCATACGCGATCGGTTCGCCCGCCCGCAGCGCGGATTTGCCAGCCGTGCGCCGCCGGCGTTATGGTGCGCGCCGGTCAGCAGCAAGGCAAACGGAACACCGCATGGGCATCAAACTCCCGCTCGACATCGACAGCGTCAAGGGCTTCCTGAGCCCGGTCGAAGGCGCGGCACTCTACCGCGCCGCACTCGAGTGCGCGCCGCTCGGCCCCTGTCTCGAGATCGGCAGCTACTGCGGCAAGTCCACGGTGTACCTGGGCACCGCCTGCCAGCGCTCGGGCGGCGTGCTGTTCGCGGTGGACCACCACCGCGGCTCCGAGGAGCACCAGCTCGGGGAGGAATATCACGACCCGGCGCTCTACGATGGCGCGGCGGGGCTCATGGACAGTTTCCGGGAGTTCCGCGCCACGATGCGCCGCGCGGGCCTGGATGACACCGTGGTGCCCGTGGTCGCACCGACGCGCGTCGCGGCGCGCGCCTGGCGCACGCCGTTGTCGCTGGTGTTCATCGACGGCGGGCACAGCCTGGAGGCGGCGATGGCCGATTACCGCGGCTGGAGCGGCCACCTGGTTCCAGGCGGCCTGCTCGCGATCCACGACATCTTCCCGGATCCCGCCGACGGCGGCCAAGCGCCGTACACGATCTACCGGCTGGCCCTGGCCTCAGGGCTGTACGAAGAACTGCCGCGTGTTGAGACGCTTGGCCTCCTGCGGCGAATCGCTTAACCGCACCTCGGTCAGCAGGCGGCTCGCGCCGGTGTGCCCGGTCAGCGCATCGGCCGCGAGCAGGATCGCACCGGCGGTCCAGGTCGGTTTCTCCTCGGGCCACATGATGTTCTCGACCCATTGATAGCCGGTCCAGTAGGCGCCGTCGTGGTCGCGCCACTGGTGCAGCCAGCTGAACAGCCGGGCCGCGCGCGCATGGTCGCCGGCACCGAGCAGCGCCATCGTGAGCTCGCACGATTCCGCCACGGTCACCCACGGCTCGTCCGACACGCAGCGACAGCCCATGCCCTCCTTCACGAAGGTATCCCAGCGCGCGGCGAGCCGCGCCTTCGCCTGCCCGCGCCCGAGCACGCCGCCGAGCACCGGGTAGAACCAGTCCATCGAGAAGCGCGCCTTGCTCTCCCAGGTCCGGTCGAAGCGCTCGGGGCGGTGGCGCAGCGCCTCACCGAGGCGCCAGCGCGCCTCGACCCAGCGCGGGCAGGGCCGGTACAGCGCGTGCGCGATGTTGATCGCGCACTCCAGGCTCTTGTGGATCGAGCTGCAGCCGGTGACCAGCGCGTCGTCCATGGTGTTGCCCGCGGCATCGACGGCCCAGCACACCTCGCCGTGCACGCTCTGCTGCGACAGCACGAACTCGATCGCGCGCTCCACCACGGGCCAGAGCTCATCGAGCAGCTCGCGGTCGCCGCTCACGAGGTAGTGGTGCCACAGGCCCGTGGCGATGTAGGCCACGAAATTGGTCTCGCGCCGCCCGCGCTCCAGCACCTCGCCGTCCTTGTAGCTGGCCCACCACGAGCCGTCGGGCAGCTGGGTGCGGGCCAGCCAGCGATAGGCGCGCGCCGCGGCGTCGAATTCTTCGGCAATGCTGAGGCCCATCGCGGCCTCGACGTGATCCCAGGGGTCGGCGTGGCCGCCCGGGAACCAGGGAATGCAGCCATCTGCCTGCTGGGTCGCGAGGATGAAATCCACGCTGGGACGCAGGAACTCGGCCGGGTACAGCCCCTTGCTGAGATAGAGTTCGCTCATGGGACAGGAGCCTTCTGGAAGTACATCACCACACTCTTGCCCAGCACCGGGTTCAGCAGCGCCTCGGCCCAGCGCGTCAGGCGCGGACGCTCCATCAGGTCCCACACCAGCAGCCGGTGGTAGAGCGCCACCAGCCGCGATTCGTGCTGGCGCTCCCACAGCAGGCACTTGAGCCACCAGAACGGGGCATGCAAGGCATGTGCCCAATGCCGGCGGTAGCGCCGGAATCCCAGCGCCTCGATGTCGCGGTTCAGCCGCGCGGCGCGGAAGATGCGGATATGACCGCCCTCGTTGGCGTGGTAGGCATCGCTCAGTGCCCAGCAGAGGCGCTCGGGCCAGTAACGCGGCACGCTGGCGACCAGGGCGCCACCGGGTTTAAGCACACGGCGGATCTCGGCCAGCACCTCGCGGTAGGGGCCGATGTGCTCCAGCACCTCGGAGCAGATCACCACGTCGAAGCAGTGGTCCGCGAACGGCAACTGCAGCGCGTTGCCCACTCCGAAACCCAGGCTGCAATGCGCGGTGCCGGGCCGCTCCGGGGCAAACGGGCGCGCCCTGGCGGCGGCCGTCGCCACGTCCTGCACGCTGAGGTCGATGCCTACGCAGTGCACCTCGGCCCGGAGCCACGCCGCGATGGCGTGGCGGCCCTCGCCGCAGCCCAGATCCAGCACGCGGTCGCCGCGGCGGATCGGCACGTAGTCAAGATTGACGGTTTCCATCGCCGGCCAGGACCTGTTCGTAGTAATGCGTCATCTGCCGCGCCGCCCGGCGCCAACAGAAGAGTTTCAGCATCCGTGCCCGTGCACGCTGCCCCAGTTCGGTGCGTCGCGCCGGGTCGGCGAGCAGCGCAGCGATCGCCCCGGCGAGCGCCGTCTCGTCGCCGGCCGGCACCAGCACGCCGGCATCGCCCACCACCTCGGGCAGCGCGCCGCCATCGGACGAGACCACCGGGGCACCGCAGGCCATTGCCTCCGACGCCGGCAGGCCGAAGCCCTCGTACAGCGAAGGCACCACGACCAGCGTGGACTCGCGGTACAGGCGCACCAGCTCCGCGGTACTGATGCCGCTCACGAAATCGATGTGCGCGCCCAGATCGAGCCGCGCGATGAGCTTCTCGCTGTCGCCGCCCGGGCGCGGCTTGCCCACGACCAGCAGCCGCAGGCCCGGATGCGCGGGCAGCAGCGCGGCGAAGGCCTTCAACAGCACCGCCAGGCCCTTGAGCGGCTGGTCGGCCGAGGCGGTCGCCATCAGCTGCAGCGGCTTGCGCGCGACGCCGGCATCGGGCGCGAACACCTCGGTGTCGACACCGTTGTGAACCAGCGTCAGGCGCTCGGCGGGCAGGCCGAAATCGCGCGCGATGTCGCCGCGCGAGCACTCCGATACCGTCACCACGTGGCGCAGCCCGCGCGCCACGCGCTTCTGCATGCCGAGGAAGGTGTGCCAGCGGCGCGTCAGCAGGCGCGGCCACCACCAGCGGCAGGCGGCCAGCGCGAGGCGCAGGTCGCTGGTGATCGGGTGGTGGATCGTGGTCACCAGCGGCACACCCGCGCGCTGCAGCGCGAGCATGCCGTAGCTCAGGCTCTGGTTGTCGTGCACGATGTCATAGTCGTCGCGGTGCTCGCGCAGGTAGCGCAACGCGCGCCGCCCGAAGGCCTGCGGCTCGGCGAAGCCGCCGGTCAGCTTGCTCAGCCACTCGATGATGTTGCTGAGCGAGCGCAGGTGACGCGGTCGCAGTGACAGCAAGCCGGTCTCGTAGAGGTTCATGCTCGGCATCTCGATCAGGCGCACGCGCGGATCGAGATGGGGATAGGGCGGCCCCGAGATCACGTCGACCCGATGGCCGAGCTCGAGCAAGGCCTTGCTGAGGTAGCGCAGGTACACGCCCTGGCCGCCCCCGTAGGGGTGGCTGCGGTAGCCCAGCAGGCAGATACGCAGGGGCCGGAACGGCTCCAGATCCTGCAGGCTCAGTGCTTCCGGGTAACGGTCGAGGGGCAACCGTGCCGGGTTCAGGGCTTCCATCAAGAACCTCTCGCGGACACCGGGTCGAGCGCGTACGGGCGCCTGTCGGCGCGCAAAGGCGCGGATTCTACTGAGCGTCCCCCCGAAAATCCATGCCGCGGGACTTTGCTGGAGGAATCGTAATCGTCCTGCCTCTATACTCCCTGCCTGCTCCGCACAGGAAGGATCCGGGTTCATGCAACAGACGAATTACCGCGGCATCGTGCTGGCGGGCGGCAGCGGCACACGCCTGCACCCGCTCACCAGCTCGGTCAGCAAGCAGCTGATGCCGGTCTACGACAAGCCGATGATCTACTACCCGCTGGCGACGCTGATGCTCGCCGGCATCCGCGAGATCCTGATCATCACCACGCCGCGCGACCAGGACGCGTTCCGCGAGCTGCTGGGCGACGGTTCGCAGTGGGGCCTGGAGCTGGTCTACGCGGTGCAGCCCGAGCCGGGCGGCCTGGCGCAGGCTTTCCTGATCGGCGAGCAATTCGTGGGCGACCGGCCGGTCTGCCTCGTGCTCGGCGACAACATCTTCTACGGCGGCGGGCTCAGCAAGAAACTGCAGTCGGCCGCGCTCGAGACCGACGGCGCCACGGTGTTCGCCTATTACGTGCAGGATCCCGAGCGCTACGGCGTGGTCAGCTTCGACGCGCAGAACCGCGCCGTCGACATCGAGGAAAAGCCCCGGCACCCGAAGTCGCACTACGCCGTGACGGGGCTGTATTTCTACGACAACGAGGTGGTGTCCATCGCGAAGTCGATCCGGCCCTCGGCGCGCGGGGAGCTCGAGATCACCGACGTCAACCGCATCTACCTGCAGCGCGGCCGGCTGCGCGTCGAGACCCTCACCCGCGGCGCGGCCTGGCTCGATACCGGCACGCACAACTCGCTGCTGGATGCCTCGAACTTCATCCGCGTGGTCGAGGAGCGCCAGGGCCTGAAGATCTGCTGCCCCGAGGAGATTGCCTACCGCATGGGATTCATCACGCGCGAGCAACTGCTGGCGCTGGCGCGCCCGCTGAAGAAAAGCGGCTACGGCCTCTACCTGGAGCGCATCGCCAGCGAGGGGAGCCCGGTCTGATGCAGATCATCGCCACTACCATTCCCGACGTGCTGGTGCTGGAGCCGCGCGTGTTCGGCGACGAGCGCGGCTTCTTCCTCGAGAGCTACAACCGCCGGGCGTTCGTCGACGCGGGCCTGCCCGCCGAGTTCGTGCAGGACAACCACAGCAAATCCGCCCGCGGCATCCTGCGCGGCCTGCACTACCAGACGCAGCAGGTGCAGGGGAAACTCGTGCGCGTGGTCGCCGGCGAGGTCTTCGACGTGGCCGTGGACATGCGAAGCGGCTCGCCGACGCTCGGCCGCTGGGCCGGTGCGCTGCTGTCGGCCGACAACCACCGCATGATGTGGATCCCGCCGGGCTTCGCGCACGGCTTCTACGTCACCGCGGACTCGGCCGAGTTCATCTACAAGTGCACGGACTTCTACGCCCCCGAGCACGAGGTGTCGCTGCGCTGGGACGACCCGGCGATCGGCATCGACTGGCCGCTCATCGACGGCAAGCCGCCGCTGCTCTCGGTCAAGGACGCCGCGGGCCTCGGCTTTGCCGAGGCGCCGAAGCTGTAGCTTCTGCGCCGGGCAGCCCGTCTCGGTCGATGCCAACCGACGGCGTTCGAGCATCAGCCGAGCGGATGCGCTGGCCGCCCCTGTCTTGCGGGGCCTTGCGCCGCAGGGATGCGGCGCGGAGTTACAGGGATGTACTTGTACGTGCCCCGCGAGGCAGGGGCGGCCAGCGCAGCCAGCGACGCGCCCGGTGCAATCGCCTCTGGAATTCGAGCGCTAGTTCCGGTACGACCCATCCAGGATCGCCCGCCACCACGGTTCGTTGGCGAGGAACCAGTCGAGGGTCTTGCGGATGCCGGTCTCGAAGCTCTCGGCGGGCACGTAGCCCAGTTCGCGGTTGATCCTGGTGGCATCGATCGCGTAGCGGCGATCGTGCCCGGCGCGATCGCGCACGAAGGTGATGAGCTCGCGGCAATGGCGCCCGCCGGCGGGCGGCGCGTCGGGAAAGCGCGCGGCCAGCGTCGCATCGGCGGCGAAGGCCTCGTCGACCAGCGCGCAGAGCAGGTTCACGATGTCGATGTTCGCCCACTCGTTGTTGCCGCCGATATTGTAGGTCTCGCCCACCGCCCCTTGCTGCAGCACCAGTTCGATGCCGCGACAATGGTCCGTGACGTAGAGCCAGTCGCGGATGTTGCGCCCGTCGCCGTAGATCGGGAGGCTGCGGCCCTGCAGGATGTTCACGATGCACAGCGGGATCAGCTTCTCGGGGAAGTGCCACGGCCCGTA
>JAKJFB010000099.1:2326-8860 GCA_022705125.1 Pseudomonadota bacterium | reverse complement strand
AGTTCGGTTTCGCGCTCGCCGATGACGAGATCGATTATCTGTGCGCGGCCTTCGTCGAGCTCGGACGCAATCCCGCCGATGTGGAGCTGATGATGTTCGCGCAGGCCAACAGCGAGCACTGCCGCCACAAGATCTTCAATGCGAGCTGGAGCATCGACGGCGAGCCGCAGTCGCACAGCCTGTTCGGCATGATCCGCAACACGCACGAGCAGGCCGCGGATCCGGCGGTGCTGAGCGCGTACTCCGACAACGCCGCCGTGATCCGCGGGCACGAAGCGGGACGCTTCTTTCCCGATCCCGAAACGCGCGTGTTCGCGTATCACCCCGAGCCTGTGCACATCCTGATGAAGGTCGAGACGCACAACCACCCGACCGCGATCGCGCCGTACCCGGGTGCGGCCACCGGATCGGGCGGCGAGATCCGCGACGAGGGCGCGGTGGGTATCGGCGCGCGCCCCAAGGCCGGCCTCGTGGGCTTCAGCGTGTCGAACCTGCGCGTGCCGCAATTCGCGCAACCCTGGGAGACCGATCACGGCAAGCCCGGGCGCATCGCCTCGGCGCTCGAGATCATGCTCGAGGGCCCGATCGGTGGCGCGGCGTTCAACAACGAATTCGGCCGTCCCGCGATCTGCGGCTACTTCCGCAGTTTCGAGGAGGTGCACGAGGGCGAGGTGCGCGGCTATCACAAGCCGATCATGGTCGCCGGCGGCCTGGGCAACATCCGCGAGGGGCACGTGCTCAAGGGCGCCATGGGCGAGGGCACGCGCCTGGTGGTGCTCGGCGGGCCCGCGATGCTGATCGGGCTGGGCGGTGGCGCGGCGTCCTCGATGGCTTCGGGCGCGAGCCACGAGGAGCTCGACTTCGCCTCGGTGCAGCGCGACAACGCCGAGATCGAGCACCGCTGCCAGGAAGTGATCGACCGCTGCTGGCAGCTTGGTGAGCGCAACCCGATCCGCTTCATCCACGACGTGGGCGCCGGAGGGCTTTCCAACGCGCTGCCCGAGCTGGTGAAGGACGGCGGCTGCGGCGGGCGCATCGCGCTCGAGAAGATTCCCAGCGCCGATACCGGGCTCTCGCCGCTCGAGCTGTGGTGCAACGAGGCGCAGGAGCGCTACGTGCTGGCGGTGGACGCCGCCGATCTCGATCGCTTCGCCGCGATCTGCGAGCGCGAGCGCTGCCCCTATGCGGTGGTCGGCGAGGCGAGCGCGGCGGCGCACCTCGCGCTGACCGACGCCCGTGACGGCTCGCGGCCGGTGGACTTGCCGCTGTCGGTGCTGTTCGGCAAGCCGCCGCGCATGCACCGCGAGTTCGCGCGCACCGTGCCCGCGCGCGTGCCGCTCGCGCTGGATCATGTGGATATCGCGGACGCCGTCGAGCGCGTGCTGCGCCTGCCGGCCGTGGCGGGCAAGGGCTTCCTGGTGACCATCGGCGACCGCACCGTGGGCGGCATGACGCACCGCGACCAGATGGTCGGCCCCTGGCAGGTGCCGGTGGCCGATGCCGGCATCACGACCACGAGCTTCGACACCTGCGCGGGCGAGGCGATGGCGATGGGCGAGCGCACGCCGCTCGCGCTGGTCGATGGCCCCGCGTCCGGGCGAATGGCCGTGGCCGAGGCGATCACCAACATCGCCTCGGCACCGATCGCGCGCCTTGCCGACGTGAAACTCTCCGCGAACTGGATGGCCGCCGCCGGCCACCCGGGCGAGGACCAGGCGTTGTTCGAGGCGGTGCGCGCGGTGGGCATGGAGCTGTGCCCGGCGCTGGGCATCGCCATTCCGGTCGGCAAGGATTCATTGTCGATGCGCACGGTCTGGGAGGCGGACGACGGTGCGCACAGGAGCGTGGTTGCGCCGCTGTCGCTGATCGTCTCGGCCTTCGCGCCGGTGACCGACGTGCGCCTGGCGGTGACGCCGGAAATCCGTCGCGACGAGAGCGCATCGCAGCTGCTGCTGGTGGATCTCGGGCGCGGGCGCAACCGCCTCGGTGCCTCGGCGCTGGCGCAGGTCTACAAGCAGGTCGGCGACAGCGCGCCGGATCTCGACGATCCGCAGCTGCTCGTGAAGTTCGTCGAGGCGATCGGTCGCCTCGAGCGCGACGGGCTGCTGCTCGCCTACCACGACCGTTCCGACGGCGGGCTGTTCGTGACGCTGTGCGAGATGGCTTTCGCCGGGCGGGCGGCGCTCGATGTCGACATCGCCGCGCTCGGCGCCGACGCGCTCGCCGCGCTGTTCAGCGAGGAACTGGGCGCGGTGATGCAGGTGCGCGATGCCGACCTCGCGGCGGTGCGGGCGTATTTCGCGGCGGCCGGTCTCGGGGCGTACGCGCACGTGCTGGGGCGCCCCGCGCGCGGCGACACCGTGCGCATCCGCATCGGCGAGCGCGTGGTCTACGAGAACTCGCGCACCGCGCTGCATCGCGCCTGGGCCGAGCTCAGCTTCCGCATGCAGGCGCTGCGCGACAATCCCGACTGCGCGCGCGAGGAATACGACGCGCTGCTCGATGCCGACGATCCGGGCCTCGGCGCGCGGCTCGCCTACGACCCCGCCGAGCGCATCGAGGCGCCGTTCATCGCCACTGGCGCGCGTCCGCGCGTCGCGGTGCTGCGCGAGCAGGGCGTCAACGGCCAGTACGAAATGGCCGCGGCCTTCGACCGCGCCGGCTTCGAGGCCATCGACGTACACATGAGCGACGTGCTCTCGGGCGCGCTCGACCTGGCATCGGTGAGCGGCATCGCGGCCTGCGGCGGCTTCTCCTACGGCGACGTGCTGGGCGCCGGCGGCGGTTGGGCCAGGACGGTGTTGTTCAACGAGCGCGCGCGCACGCAGTTCCAGGGCTTCTTCGCGCGCGGCGACACCTTCACGCTCGGTGTCTGCAACGGCTGCCAGATGATGTCCGGGCTGCGCGACATCATCCCGGGCAGCGCGCACTGGCCGCGCTTCGTGCGCAACGCCTCGGAGCAGTACGAGGCGAGGGTGGCGCTGGTGCGCGTGGAATCGAGCCCCTCGATCCTGCTGCGCGGCATGGAGGGGTCGATGATCCCGGTGTCGGTCGCGCACGGCGAGGGACAGGCCGAATTTCTGCCCGGCGCGCTCGCGGGCCTCGAGCATGACGGCCGCGTGGCGTTGCGCTACGTCGACAGCCGCGGCAACCCGACGCAGCGCTTCCCGGCCAACCCCAACGGTTCGGCGGGGGCCGTGGCGGCGGTGACCAGCAGCGACGGGCGGGTGACGATCATGATGCCGCACCCGGAGCGGGTGTTCCGCACCGTGCAGAACTCCTGGCGGGCGCCGGGCTGGGGCGAGGACGGGGGCTGGATGCGCCTGTTCCGCAACGCGCGCGCCTGGCTGGGCTGAGGCGGCGCATTTGTTGCGCCTGCTTCTCGTGGCTATAATCCCGCGCCTTCGGGCCCCGGCACATGCCGGGGTCGTCGCATCCACGCCATGGATCCCTGTCCGCGCATGCTGAACCGATATCCCCTCTGGAAGAACCTGCTGGTCGCGTTCGCGCTGCTGTTCGGCGCCATTTACTCGCTGCCGAATCTCTACCCGCCGGATCCGGCGGTCCAGATCTCGGGCGCGAGCAGCGCGCTGGAG
The DNA here is from genome assembly GCA_022705125.1 of Pseudomonadota bacterium. Next base: position 5,264 of record JAKJFB010000099.1, on the reverse strand, counting down.
ATCGGCCAGCCGGTGATGGACAAGGCGCTCGCGGCGCTCGAGGACAAGCAGATCGCGACGGTCGGCAGCGAGTTCGACTCCGATTCGGCCCTGCTGCGCCTGACCGGCATCGAGGACCAGCTGCGCGCGCAGTCGGTGATCAAGCGCGCGCTGGGTGATGATTACGTGGTGGCGCTCAACCTGGCGCCGACCACGCCGGCGTGGCTGGCGGCGATCGGCGGCGCGCCGCTCAAGCTCGGCCTCGACCTGAGCGGCGGCGTGCATTTCCTGCTGCAGGTCGATACCGATGCCGCGGTCGCCAAGCGCATCTCGGTCTACGAGTCGGATCTCAAGAACAAGCTGCGCGAGGCACGCGTGCGCGGGCTGGTCAGGGTGGTCGGGGGCAATCGCATCGAGGCCGCGTTCGCCGATGCCGCGACGCGCACCGCCGCGGTCGGCGTGATCCAGGACGCGATGCCCGAGCTGCAACGCGTGATGGAGGAGCGCGGCGACAAGTTCCTCCTGCAACTGACGCTCGGCGCGCAGCAGATCAAGGAGATGGAGGACTACGCGGTCAACCAGAACCTCACCACGCTGCGCAACCGCGTCAACGAGCTCGGCGTGGCCGAGCCGATGATCCAGAAGCAGGGCCGCAACCGCATCGTGGTCGAGCTGCCCGGCGTGCAGGACACCGCCGAGGCCAAGCGCATCCTCGGCAAGACCGCCAACCTCGAGTTCCGCCTGGAGGCGCGCCCGGACGCGGCGAGCTCCGACAAGGAGCAGTTCCAGTTCCGCGACCAGCGCTCGGGCGAGCGCAGCGCCTGGCTCGAGCGCGAGCTGATCATCGGCGGCGACCGCGTGACCGGTGCCACGTCGAGCTTCGACGAGAACGGCCGCCCGCAGGTCAACATCAACCTCGACAGCCAGGGCGGCACGCTGATGAACCGCGCCACGCGCGACAACATCAAGCGGCGCATGGCGGTGCTGTTCCTCGAGCGCAAGACCCGCACGGTGGGTTACGAGACGGGTCCCGATGGCATCGAGACCCCGGTGCTCGAGCGCTACGACGAGAAGAAGATCATCAGCCTCGCCACCATCCAGTCGGCGCTGGGCACGCAGTTCCGCATCACCGGCCTCGACAGCCCGGCCGAGTCCGCGGAGCTCGCGCTGCTGCTGCGTTCCGGCGCGCTGGCGGCACCGCTCGATTTCGTCGAGGAGCGCGCCGTGGGGCCGTCGCTCGGCGCCGACAACATCCGCATGGGCGTGCAGTCGCTGATGATCGGGGCGGCGCTGGTGTTCATCGCCACCCTGGTGCTGTATCGCATGTTCGGCGTGTTCGCGGTGGTGGCCCTGATCGGCAACGTGCTGCTGCTGGTCGCGGCGATGTCGCTGCTGTCGGCGACGCTGACGCTGCCGGGCATCGCCGGCATCGTGCTGACGGTGGGCATGGCGGTCGATGCGAACGTCATCATCAACGCGCGCATCCGCGAGGAACTGCGCAACGGCATGCCGCCGCACTCGGCGATCGGGGCCGGCTACGACCGCGCCTGGCTGACCATCATGGACTCCAACCTCACGACCCTGATCGTGGGCGTGATCCTCTACGCCATCGGCACCGGGCCGGTGCGCGGGTTCGCGGTGACGCTGTCGATCGGCATCATGACCTCGATGTTCACCGCGGTGGTGGTCACGCGGGCGCTGGCGAACCTGGTCTACGGCGGCCGTCGCCTCACGAAGATCTCGATCTAGGAAAGTACCGCGTATGCAAGACGAACAACCGAAGTTCATCGATTTCCTCAAGTGGCGCGCGTGGACGGCGGGGCTGTCGGCCGCGCTGTGCCTGGCCGGGCTGATCTCGCTGGCGGTGCAGGGGCTCAACCTCGGGCTCGACTTCACCGGTGGCACCGTGGTGGAGCTCGGCTTTCGCGAGGAGGTGCAGACGGCCACGGTGAGCGGGCAGCTCGCGCAGGCCGGGTTCGAGTCCGCCTCCGTGGTCCATTTCGGCTCCGAGCGCGACGTGCTGGTGCGCCTGCCGCCGGGCGACAGTGCAACGGTCGGGCAGCAGGTGCTGGCCGCCGTGGGCGGCGCCGGGGTCGCGACGCTCAAGCGCACCGACGTCGTGGGCGCGCAGATCGGCGACGAGCTGCGCGACCAGGGTGGGCTCGCGCTGCTGCTCGCACTGGCGCTGGTGGCCGGCTACGTGGCGATACGCTACGAGTGGAAGATGGCGACCGGCGCGATCGTGGCGATTTTCCACGATGTGCTGGTCACGGTGGGCCTGTTCTCGATCTTCCAGTGGGAGTTCGACCTCGCGGCGCTGGCCGCGGTGCTGTCGCTGGTCGGCTATTCGATCAACGACACGATCGTGATCTACGACCGCGTCCGCGAGAACTTCCGCAAGATGCGCCGGGTGGACCGTTTCACGGTGTGCAACGTGTCGCTGACCCAGACGCTGGGCAGGACCATCACGACCTCTGCGTTGACGCAGTTGGTGGTGGTCGCGATGCTGGTGGCCGGCGGCCCGCAACTGCAGGGTTTCTCGCTGGCCATGTTCGTGGGGATCATCGCCGGTTCCTATTCGACGATCTACATCGCCTCGGCGTTTTCGCTGTGGCTCGGCCTGGACCGCAAGGACCTGCTGCTGCCGGCCCCCGAAAAGCTCGAGGCCCAGGAAACGCCCTGAGCCGTCCGTTTCTACCGGTTACGCGGCGCTGCCGAGCGCCGGGCGGATCACCTGCAGCATCGCCTTGAGGCACTTGGGGTTCGCGGCCACGATGCGGCCGCTCTCCATCCAGTCATTGCCGCCGTCGAAGTCGCTGATCAGGCCGCCGGCTTCCTGCACCAGCAGGGCGCCCGCGGCGATGTCCCAGGGCTTGAGCCCCATTTCCCAGAAACCGTCCAGCCGTCCCGCCGCCACGTAGGCGAGGTCGAGCGAGGCAGCGCCGGCACGGCGGATCCC
>JAKJFB010000099.1:0-2316 GCA_022705125.1 Pseudomonadota bacterium | reverse complement strand
AGGGTCTGGAGGTAGGCCGGGAGGTGGCGGATCGAGGGTTCGCAGAACGGGATGCCGGTGCCGAGCACCCCTTCCTTGAGTCCGGCGCGCGTGCTGACGCGGATGCGACGTCCGTTGCGCTGGGCGCCCTGGCCGCGCGTGGCGGTGAACTCCTCGCGGCGCACCGGGTCGAGGACCACGGCGTGCTCGAGGCGGCCGTCGCGCACGCAGGCGATCGAGACCGCGAAGTGCGGGATGCCGCGCATGAAGTTGGTGGTGCCGTCCAGCGGATCGATGATCCACTGGTAACCGCCGGCGCGCGCGGCGTCGCCCGAGGCGCCGCTCTCCTCGGCGAGTATCAGGTGATCGGGGTAGGCCCTGCGCAGCTGGGTGATGATCTCGCGCTCGGCGGCCTTGTCGATCTCGGTCACGAAATCGTTGCCGGACTTGCGTCCCACCTCGATCATGTCGAGCCGGTCGGCCGCGCGCGCGATGATCTCGCCTGCCTTGCGGGCGGCCGCGAGTGCGATATTGACCATGGGATGCATGGGCGGGAAGCTCCTTGTGCGGACCCCGAAAAGGGCGCGCGATTATAGCAGCACGGCCGCGCGGAGCTTTGCAGGACGGAGCGGGCCGCGCAAAATGCACGCTTTCGGACGCAAGGGACGGTAATGAGCGAGACGACGGACGAGGCCGCAATCGGGCAATTGCTCGCGCGGGTGCGCGTCGTGCTGGTGGGCACGGTGCATTCGGGCAACATCGGCGCGGCGGCGCGCGCGATGAAGAACATGGGGTTGCGGCGCCTGTACCTCGCCGCCCCGGTCGAATTCCCTCACCGCGAGGCCACCTACCGCGCGGTGCAGGCCGTGGACCTGCTCGAATCCGCGGTGGTCACGGCCTCGCTGGCGGAGGCCGTGGCCGACTGCAGCCTGGTGATCGGCACCAGCGCGCGCGAGCGGCGCATCCAGCTGCCGCAGCTCGGGCCGCGCGAGCTGGGACCGCTGTGCCTCGGGGAGCGTCGCGGCGAGGAGATCGCGCTGGTGTTCGGGCGCGAGGACTCCGGGCTCAGCAACGAGGAGTTGCGGCTGTGCCACTGGCACGTGCACGTGCCCACCAGCGCCGACTACAGCTCGCTCAACCTGGCCGCCGCGGTGCAGCTGCTGTGCTACGAGCTGCGCATGACCGCGCTGGAGCAACAGGGAACGCTGGCGGCGCCGGACTGGGACGAGCCGCTCGCGACTGTCGAGGGCATGGAGCGCTTCTACGAGCACCTCGATGCGACGCTGGCCGATATCGGCTTCCTCAATCCGGCCGCGCCGCGCCAGCTGATGACGCGCCTGCGCCGGTTGTTCAACCGCGTGCGGATGGACCAGATGGAGCTCAATATCCTGCGCGGGATCCTCACCGAGATCGGCAAGACCCGCGCCGAGGCGCAGCGCGCATCCCCGCCCAATTCTTGACTGCCACACTCGGAATACGAATACTGGGACCCGAATCCACGCCAGGAACCCACGATGCGCCTGACCACCAAGGGACGTTATGCCGTGACCGCGATGCTCGATCTCGCGCTGCACGAGGGCGGGGGTCCGGTGAGCCTGTCCGATATCTCCGGGCGCCAGGAAATCTCGCTCTCCTACCTGGAACAGTTGTTCGCGCGCCTGCGCCGCAGCGGGCTGGTGAGCAGCGTGCGCGGCCCCGGTGGCGGCTATCGCCTGCAGCGACCCGGAGCCGAGATCAGCGTCGCCTCGATCATCGATGCCGTGAACGAGAGCTACGAAGCCACGGCCTGCGAGGGCAAGGGCGGTTGCCAGCAGGGTGAAATCTGCCTGACCCACACGCTGTGGAACGACCTCAGCGAACAGATCCATTCCTTCCTCAACGGCATCACGCTGGGCGAACTGGTCGCGCGCAGCGATGTGCAGCGGGTCTCGCGGCGCCAGCACGAGCGCGGGACCCACGGCTCGCGCGAGCGCGTGGCGGGCGATATCAGCGTCACCGCGCTGAACTGAGCGCCTGCCGGCCACCCCCGCGATGCGCCTGCCCGTCTACCTCGACTACCTCGCGACCACGCCGGTGGATCCGCGCGTGGCCGCGTGCATGGCGCAATGCCTGACCATCGACGGCAATTTCGGCAATCCCTCCTCGCGCTCGCACGTCTACGGCTGGCGTGCCGAGGAGGCCGTGGAGCAGGCGCGGCGCGACGTGGCCGAGCTGGTGGGTGCCGATCCGCGCGAGATCGTCTGGACCAGCGGGGCGACCGAGGCCGACAACCTGGCGCTCAAGGGGGTCGCGCACTTCAACCGGCGCAAGGGTCGGCACATCGTCACCTCGACGATC
>JAKJFB010000098.1:262-9017 GCA_022705125.1 Pseudomonadota bacterium | reverse complement strand
CGCCTCCAGCAGCCCGGCGAGGATCAGCGTGCCGCCCTCCGCCGTGATCGCGCCAAGCGAGGGCGCCAGCTCGATCAGCGGCCCGGCGAGGATATTGGCGAGCAGCAGCCCCGCGGGCGCGGCGCGTTCGAGCAGCGCGGGTTCACCCACGACCAGTTGCGCCGGATCGATGCGGTTGCGCGCCGCGTTGTCACGGGTAGCGGTGAGCGCCTGGGGGTCGATGTCGACCGCGCGCACGCTCGCGGCGCCCAGCAGCAGCGCCGCCACGCCGAGGATGCCGGAGCCGCAGCCGTAATCGATCACGTCGCGGCCGGCGATCTCGTGCGTCGCGAGCCATTCCAGGCAGAGCGCCGTGGTCTGGTGCGTGCCGGTGCCGAAGGCGAGCCCCGGATCCAGGTGCATCACGATGGCGTCCGGGTCGGGAGATTCCGTGCCGCTCGGGCAGACCCAGAAGCGCTCGCCAAAGCGCAGCGGCGCGAAATACTGCAGCCACTCGCGCTCCCAGGCGCGGTTCTCGAGGTGTTCCCACGGCAATTCGCGCGCTGCCTCGCCCAGCAGTTCGGCGAGTGCCGCGCCGACGGCAGCGGTGTCGGTGTCCTTGTCGAACAGCGCGACCAGGTCGACTTCGGGCCACAGCGGCGTCTCGCCGACCCCGGGCTCGAGGATCGGCACGTCGCGGTGGTCAGCGAGCGTGACCGACAGCGCACCGAGAGCGAGCAACGCGTCTTCCACCACCTCGACGCGGTCGGCGGTCGCTACCAGGCGCAGCTGCAGCCAGCCCATCGGGAGTTATTTCTGAAGCTTCTTTTCTAGGTAGTGAATGCTCACGCCACCGCGATGGAACGCCTCGTCGCGCACCAGCTGCTGGTGCAGCGGAATATTGGTGCGGATGCCCTCGACCACGATCTCGTCGAGCGCGTTGCGCATGCGCATCAGGGCGCCGTGGCGGTCCTCGGCCCAGCTGATCACCTTGCCGATCAGCGAGTCGTAATTCGGCGGCACGCTGTAGCCGCTGTAGAGGTGCGAGTCGACGCGGATGCCGTTGCCGCCGGGCGCGTGGAACAGCCGCACCTTGCCGGGGCTGGGCGCGAAGGTCTTCGGATCCTCGGCGTTGATCCGGCACTCGAAGGCGTGGCCGCGAAAATGCACGTCCTCCTGGCGGATCGACAGCGGCTGGCCACCGGCGATCAGCAGCTGTTCGCGCACGATGTCGATGCCGGTGATGGCCTCGGTCACGGGATGCTCGACCTGCACGCGGGTATTCATCTCGATGAAGAAGAACTGGCCGTTCTCGTACAGGAACTCGAAGGTGCCGGCGCCGCGGTACCCGATCTTCAGGCAGGCCTGCACGCAGCGCTCGGCTATCGCGCGCTTGAGCGCGTCGGGGATGCCGGGCGCGGGCGCCTCTTCCAGCACCTTCTGGTGGCGGCGCTGCAGCGAGCAGTCGCGGTCGCCGAGGTGGATCGCGCCGCCCTTGCCGTCGCAAAGCACCTGGAACTCGACGTGGCGCGGGTTCTCGAGGAACTTCTCCAGGTAGACCGTGCCGTCGCCGAAGGCTGCCTGCGCCTCGTTGCGGGTCACGAACACCGAGTTCAGCAGCGCCGCCTCGCTGTGCACCACGCGCATGCCGCGACCGCCGCCGCCGGCCGCGGCCTTGATGATGACGGGATAGCCCACTGCGCGCGCCATGGCGAGGATCTCGTCGCCGTCCTCGGGCAGCGCGCCGTCGGAGCCCGGCACCGTGGGCACGCCGGCGGCCTTCATGGCGTCCTTGGCGCTCACCTTGTCGCCCATCAGGCGGATCACGTCGGCAGTGGGGCCGATGAAGACGAAGCCGCTCTTCTCGACCTGTTCGGCGAAGTCCGCGTTCTCGGCCAGGAAGCCGTAGCCGGGGTGGATGGCGACGGCATCGGTGATCTCGGCGGCGCTGATGATCGAGGGCACGTTGAGGTAACTCTGCCCCGAGGGGTTGGGGCCGATGCACACGGCCTCGTCGGCGAGGCGTACGTGCATCAGGTCGCGATCGACCTGCGAGTGCACCGCGACGGTCCGGATGCCGAGTTCCCGGCAGGCGCGCAGGATGCGCAGCGCGATCTCGCCCCGGTTCGCAATGACAACTTTCTCGAGCATAAATGGCGATCCTGTGCTGGGGCGGTGGCCGATCGTCAGACGATACTGAACAGCGGCTGGTCGAACTCGACCGGCTGGCCGTCCTCGACCAGGATCGCGCTGATCGTGCCGGCCTTGTCGGACTCGATGTGGTTCATCATTTTCATGGCCTCGATGATGCAGATCACCTCGCCGGCCTTCACGCTCTGCCCGACCTCGACGAAGGCCTTGGCGCCGGGCGAGGGCGAGCGGTAGAAGGTGCCGACCATCGGCGACTTCAGCGCATGGCCGGCCGGTGCGGCCGGGGCCGCGGCGGCAGCCGGAGCGGCGCCCGCCGGCGCCGCCGGCGCTGTCGCGGCGGATGCAGCGGCAGGGGCGACCGGTGCGGGGTGGGCCGCCGTGAACGGCATCGCCATCGGCGGCGCGGCGTACACCGGCTGCGCATGGCCGCGGCTGATGCGCACGGATTCCTCGCCCTCGCAGATTTCGATTTCGGTGACATCGGAGCCTTCGAGCAGCTCGATGAGGGTCTTGATCTTGCGGATATCCATGGCGTGCCCTTCGCTGGTTTCAGGTTGCTGGTGTGAGGCGCGCGATTGCCGCCTGCAGCGCCAGTTCGTATCCGATCGGACCGAGTCCGCAGATCACCCCGACGGCGACGTCGGAGAAATACGAGTGGCGGCGGAACGGCTCGCGCGCATGGACGTTGGAAATATGTACTTCGATGAACGGGACGGCGACCCCGAGCAGGGCATCGCGCAGTGCGACACTGGTATGCGTGAAGCCGCCCGGGTTGATCACGATGAAGCCGATGCCCTCGGAGCGGGCGGCATGGATGCGCTCGATCAGCTCGTGTTCGGCATTGCTCTGCAGCGTCTGCAGGTGATGGCCCGCGCCGACGGCGATGCCGGCGAGACGCTGGTTGATCTGCTCCAGCGTCACGCTGCCGTAGGTTTCCGGCTCCCGGGTGCCCAGCAGGTTCAGGTTTGGTCCGTGCAGCACCAGGATCGTGGCCATGTCGGTTTCTGCTTGCGGATCGCGGCGCATAGCGCTGCCGGGGGGTTGTCGGGAAGCTGGCGCGATTCTGCCGCAATTCACCCGTGGCGTCCATAGAACGGATCAGTTCAGGCACGATGCGGGCAGGTTCGCCAAAAATGGAGCAGGATCAGCGCGTGTTGATGAACTCCAGCACGATCGATGGTGTCAGCAATTGGGGCAGCAGAGTTGCCTGGGCCCCGGCCGCGGCGGGGTAGAACAGGTACAGCGGCACGCCGCTGCGCCCGTGCGCCTGCAACAGGGCCGTGAGCTCCGGGTCGCTGTTGGTCCAGTCACCCTTGAGATACACGATGCCGCGGTCGCGAAACGCCGCCAGCACCTCTTCCGAGGCCAATGCGATTCTCTCGTTCGCCAGGCAGGTGATGCACCAGTCGGCGGTGACGTTGACGAAGACCGGCGTGCCGGCAGCGCGCAGCTCCTCCAGCCGGGCCGGGCTGTAGTCCTCCCAGGCGCCGGTGCTGTCGGTGCGCACGGCCGGGCGCTCGTCGAGCAACGGTGAGCGCAGCACGAGCAGCGCGAGCACGCAGATCAGCGCGCCCAGCAGCCGCAGGGGGAGCGGACGGCGGTGCAGCTTCGCGTGTTCCCAGCACCACAGTCCGAGGGCCAGGAGCACGCAGCCGCCGGTCACCGCCGCCATGCCGTTCACGCCGGTCTGGTTGCCCAGCACCCACAGCAGCCAGACCGCGGCGGCGTAGAGCGGAAAGGCGAGGAACTGCTTGAAGCCGTCCATCCAGGGGCCGGGGTGGGGCAGGCGCCGCAGCAGCGCGGGGCTCAGGGTGAGCAGCACGAACGGCGCGGCCATGCCGAGCCCGAGCGCGGCGAAGATCGCCAGCGCGTAAACGGGCGGTTGCGTCATCGCGAAGCCGAGCGCGGTGCCCATGAACGGCGCCGAACAGGGGCTGGCGACCACGGTCGCGAGCACGCCGGTGAAAAACGTGCCGCGGTAGCCGCCCTGGCGCGCGAGGGCCTCGCCGCTGCCCATCACGCCCGAGCCCAGGTTGATCATCCCCGAGAGCGCCAGTCCCATGACCACGAACAGGTAGGCCAGGGCCGCGACGAATGCCGGCGACTGCAGGTGGAAACCCCAGCCGATCGCCGCACCCGCGCCGCGCAGCGCGAGCAGCAGGCCCGCGACGGCGACGAAGCTCAGGACCACGCCGGCGGCATAGGCCAGTCCGCGCAGCGCCTTGCCGTGACCGTTGCCGCCCTTGGCCGCGATGCCCAGCACCTTCATCGACAGCACCGGGAACACGCAGGGCATCAGGTTCAGGATCATGCCGCCGAGCGCGGCCAGCAGCGCCATCCATAGCAGCTTCGCGAGGTCCGCCGGGCCGGTAGCGGGTGCCGGCGCCGCGTTTTGCGCGGCGGTGACCGGGATCTGCTCCGGTTCGGTCTCGTCCAGGCTGCCCGTGACAGGATCGACGGCAAACACCCGTGTGCGCGGCGGGTAGCACAGTCCGGCGTCGGCGCAGCCCTGCGACTTCACCTCGAGCAGCGCGGGCTCAGAGCCGGGCAACGGCAGGGTCACCGCGAGCGTGCCGCGGTAGACCTCGGTTGCCCCGAGATAGGCGTCCTCGTGCGCCTCGCCCGCGGGCAGCGTGACCACGATCGCCTCGGCGGCGTCCCTGCCCTTCCACTTGAAACCGATCCGTTCCTTGTACAGGTAGTAGCCCGGAGCGATGTCCCACTGCACCAGCACCTGAGCGTCGCGCAGTTCAGCCCGCAGTGCGTAGGCTTCGTCGACGCGCAGGAAGGCGTGCGCGGAGCCACCCAGCATCCCGGCGTCGCGCGAGGCGCCCGGCAAGGCATCCTGGTTCGCAGTGGCAATGTTGGCGCCCCACAGCAGGGCGGCGATCAGCGGCAGTCTCAGCATACGTGCATCCGTCCGGCGGCGGCCGGAGTCGGCCGCGAGGCGCATTCTAGCCATTGCCCTCGCCGTCTGCCGAGGTCGAATAATTACTGCCGGTGCGCCGCCGGGCCCTGTGGCACAATGACCGCAGACTCGGATCGAGGCGCTCTTGCCCATGACATATTCGTTGCCCCAACGGGCCGTACTGCTGCTCGCGGCGCTCGCGGCGCTCGCGGCACTCGCGGGCGTCGGCCCGGCATATGCCGCCGCGCTGGATATCACGGGTGCCTGGCTGCGCCAGCCGCCGCCCGGACAGACCGGCGCGGCCATCTACATGGAGCTGCACAACGGCGGCACGGCGCCGCTCGCGGTGGTGGGCGCGCGCGTGGAAGGCGCGGCCAGCGCGGCCATCCACGGCCACAGCCATGCCGACGGCATGATGCGCATGTACCCGGTGCCCAGGCTCGAGATCGCCCCGGGCGCGGACCTGAGCCTGCAGCCCGGCGGCTATCACCTGATGGTGGGCGGCATGGGCAGCGCGCTGCAGCCCGGTGCGCTGCTGCCGTTCTGCCTGCGGCTGGAGGATGGCGTCGAGCAGTGCGCCGAGGCGCGCGTCAGGAAAATCGGGGAGTAGTACATGGATACGGACGTGAACATCGATGCAGGGCGCACCCGGGCGTTGGGCAAGGCGCTGGCGCCGGGAGGCGCCGCCGCGGTGGCCACGGCCGCGGTGGTCGGCGCGCTGGCGATCATGACCGTGGGACTGGGCCTGTACTGGTCGAACGAGCCGCAGCCCTTTGACGTGCGCGACAACGCTGCGCGCTTCGCCGAGCGCCAGGGGCGGCCGGTGGTGGTGGGCACCGCGACCACGGCCACCCTGGTCGGCGTGGCCGAGACGCTGCTGGACAAGCCCGGCGGTTACCTCAGCAACGACCGGCTGCCGCCCGGCGTGCTGCTCGACAACATGCCGAACTGGGAGTTCGGCGCGCTGGTGCAGGTGCGCGACCTCGCCAAGGCGATGCGCGAGACGCTGAGCCGATCGCAATCGCAGTCCAGGGAGGACGCGGATCTTGCGCTGGCAGAGCCGCAGTTCAATTTCGACAACGATTCCTGGTTGCTGCCGCCCACCGAGTCGGAATACCGCGAGGGCATCAGGCACCTCGAGTCCTACGCCAAGCGCCTCGCCGATGCCGACGCCAGCGACGCGCAGTTCTACGCCCGCGCCGACAACCTGCGCTACTGGCTCGGCACTGTGCAGAGCCGGCTCGGCAGTCTTTCCCAGCGCCTGAGCGCCAGTGTCGGCAAGGCGCGCCTGAACACCGATCTGGCCGGTGATCCGGCCGCGCACCAGTCGACGCCCGGGGCGAGCGAGTTCGAATCGAAGACGCCGTGGCTGGAGATCGACGACGTGTTCTACGAGGCGCGCGGCTCGACCTGGGCGCTGATCCAGATACTGAAGGCGATCGAGGTCGATTTCGCCGACGTGCTCGAACGCAAGAATGCGCTTGTCAGCCTGCGCCAGATCATCCGCGAGCTCGAGGGGACGCAGGACCCGATGTGGAGTCCGGTGATCCTGAACGGCACCGGTTACGGGCCGCTGGCGAACCACTCGCTGGTGATGGCCTCGTACATCTCGCGCGCCAACGCCGGCGTGATCGACCTGCGCGAATTGCTGGCGCAGGGCTGAGGGTCGCGTCCGTGGGTCCGGATTTATCCGGAGACCCGTGGGTCGCCATTCATGGCGACATTGTCATCCCTGCTCGCGGTCGAATTCGTCCAGCAGCCGCCGGTGCGCCGCGGCGGGCAGGCGCGGGCCGTAGTGCGTGACCAGTTCCGCCGCGGCGCGGTTCGCGAGCCGCCCCGCCGCGACCGCGTCGAAGCCGTTGGTGATGCCGTAGATGTAGGCGCCGGCGAACATGTCGCCTGCGCCGTTGGTGTCGATGGGCTTCACCGGGTACGGCGCGATGCGGTGGTAATGGCGGCCGTCGAAGACCAGCGCGCCCTCGCCGCCCAGGGTGATCGCGAAGGATCGCGCCACCTTGCGCAGTCCCTCGGCCGCGTCCTCGAGGCGCTGCTCGCCGGTCCATTCCTGCGCTTCGGCGAGATTGCAGAACAGCAGGTCGACGCCGTTGCCCAGCATCTGCGCCAGGCCGTCGCGAAAGTGCGCGACGATGCCCGGATCCGAGAAGCTGAGCGCGGTGCGCACGCCGCTGAGCTCGGCCAGTTCGCGCGCCGCGATCGCCGCCGCGCGTCCGCTGTCCGAGGTGACCAGGTAGCCCTCGACGTAGACGAATTCCGAGGCCGCGAGCGCCGCTGCGTCGAGGTTCTGTGCCGACAGCGTCGAGCTGATGCCGAGAAACGTGTTCATCGTGCGCTCGGCGTCCGGCGTGATCATCACCAGGCACTTGCCGGTCACGCCGCTCTCGCGTCCCGCGCAAACGTTGCAGTCGACACCGGCGCGCGCCATGTCGGCCAGGTAGAAGCGCCCGTTCTCGTCGTCGGCCACCTTGCAGCTGTAGAAGGCGCGGCCGCCGAAGCAGCTCGTGGCGATCACCGAGTTCGCGGCCGATCCGCCGCTTGCGCGTCGCGAGGCCACCAGGTGCGTGCTCAGCAGCTCGAGCAGGCGATCCTGGCGCGGCTCGTCGACCAGCGTCATCACGCCCTTGTCGATGCCGGCGCTACCGAGGAATGCGTCATCGACCTCGATCTCGGTGTCGACCAGCGCGGCGCCCACGCCATAGACGTTGTACTTCTTCTTCATGCTCTGTTCCGTTGTGCCCCGGGCCGAATGCCGTTTGGCGCGCGATTATCCGCAGCCCGCGGGCGCGGCTCAATGTGAAAACCTGCATTTATTTGTAGGGCTAGGGCCTTCTCCGTACACTTTCTCGCCATGCCTTCACCATCCGAGCGCAGCCCGCAACGCGGCGTCGTCCAGCCACCCGAACGCAAGCCGCCGCGCAGAGCCGCACGCAAGCCCGCGCGCAAACCCCCGAGAACAGCCCGACCGCTTCGCTGGCCCGTGGTGCTGCTGCGCCTGCTGGCCGCCGCCGCGGTGGTGGGCGTGCTCGCATTCATGTACCTGGATGCCTACATCCAGCGTGAATTCTCGGGCAAGAAGTGGGCGGTGCCCGCGATGGTCTACGGCCGTCCGCTAGAGCTCTACGCCGGCGCACCGGTGGGGCCGCGCGCGCTGGGCGCGGAGCTGGAAACGCTGGGTTATCGTGCCGCCGGCGGCGCGGGCAGCGCCGGAACCTACAGCGTCTCGGGCAGCACGGTGTCGATCGCGACGCGCGGCTTCCGGTTCTGGGACGGCGAGGAGCCGGCACGGCGCCTGCGCGTCGCGTTCGCCGGCAACTCGGTGCAGACGGTCCGCGACGAGCAGGGCGCCGAAGTGGCGCTGGCGCGGCTCGAGCCCGTGCACATCGGCGGGATCTATCCGGCGCACAACGAGGACCGCATCCTGGTGCGGGTGTCGGATGTGCCGCCGTTGCTGATCCGCACGCTGATGGCGGTCGAGGACCAGAACTTCGACTCGCACCACGGCGTCTCGCCGAAGGGCATCGCGCGCGCGATGTGGGTCAACGTGAGCAGCGGCGCGCTGGAGCAGGGCGGCAGCACGCTGACGCAGCAGCTGGTGAAGAATTTCTTCCTCACCCGCGAGCGCACCATCACGCGCAAGCTGATGGAGCTCGCGATGGCCCTGGTGATGGAGCTGCGCTACAGCAAGGAGGAGATCCTCGA
>JAKJFB010000098.1:0-252 GCA_022705125.1 Pseudomonadota bacterium | reverse complement strand
GCGCGATCCATGGTTTCGGACTCGCGAGTCACTACTACTTCAACCGTCCCATCGCGGAACTCGGCGCGCCGCAGATCGCGCTGCTGGTCGGCATGGTGCGCGGCCCCTCGTATTACGACCCGTGGCGTCATCCCGAGCGCAGCCGCGAGCGGCGCGACACGGTGCTCGCATTGATGGTCGATCAGCAGGTCATCGACGCCGCGCAAGCGGCACAGATCGCGCAGATGCCGCTCGGTGTGGGCGATCGTGATC
>JAKJFB010000097.1 GCA_022705125.1 Pseudomonadota bacterium | reverse complement strand
CCGCCCCGTCACCGGGTTGATCTGCTCGGGCAGGCGGTCGGTGTAGGTGGACTTGAGCTTCGACAGCCCGCGGTACTCGAGGATCACACGCGGCAGCTCGTAGTTCTCGGCGAGTTCCTGCAGCACGGGCTCGGCGGTCGAAGCCTGGCCGGTCGGGGTCTTGCCCACCTTCGGCAACCCGAGCTTGTCGAACAGGATTTCCTGCAGCTGCTTCGGCGAGCCCAGGTTGAATGGCTGGCCGGCGAGCTCGTGCGCGCGCGCCTCGATCCCGCGCAGCTTCTCGCCGAGCTCGCGGCTCTGCACGTGCAGCAGCTTCGCATCGACCAGCGCGCCGGTGCGCTCGAGGCGCGACAGCACCGGCACCAGCGGCATCTCGATGCACTCGAACACGCCGCGCAGCGGCTCGCAGGCCTCGAGCTGCGGCCACAGCGCCCGGTGCAGGCGCAGCGTGATGTCGGCATCCTCGGCGGCGTAACGGCCCGCCTGCTCGAGCTGGACCTGGTTGAAGGTGATCTGCTTGGCTCCCTTGCCCGCGACATCTTCGAACTTGATGGTGTGGTAATCGAGGTGGCGTAGCGCCAGCGTATCCATGTCGTGGCGCGAGCCCACCGAGTCGAGCACGTAGGACTCGAGCATGGTGTCGAAAGCGATGCCATCGAGCGCGATGCCGTGGTTTGCCAGCACGCTGAGGTCATACTTCAGATTCTGCCCGACCTTCAGCGGCTGCCTTGCCTCCAGCAGCGGGCGCAGCGCTTGCAGCACCTCGATCTCGCCGAGTTGCTCCGGCGCGCCGAGGTAGTCGTGACCGAAGGGGATATAGGCGGCAACGCCGGGCCCGGTGGCCACCGACACGCCTACCACGCGCGCCGCCATGTAATCGAGGCTGGTGGTCTCGGTATCGACGGCGATGAGTTCGCACGCCGCCAGTCGCTCGACCCAGCGCTGCAGTGCCGCGCGGTCGAGCACGGTCTCGTAGTCGGCCTCCGGAGCGGGCGCCGCGGGCATCGCCGCCGCGGCGCCCTCGCCGCCCGCCGCGAGCAGCTCGTCACGCCAGGTGTTGAATTCGAGTTCGCGGAACCATTCGAGCAGCGCCTCGCGATCGGGCGCTTCGTTGTGCAGCGCCTGCCAGTCCAGCTCCAGCTCGAGGTCGGTGCGAATGGTCGCGAGCTCGCGCGACAGCATCGCCTTGTCGCGCTCGGCGGCGAGCTTGTCGCCGAGCGCCTTGGCGCCGCGCACCGGCAGCGCGGCGACCGCCTCGAGGTTGGCGTAGATCGCCTCGAGGCTACCGAGGTTCTGCAGCAGCGCCAGCGCGGTCTTCTCGCCCACGCCGGGCACGCCGGGAATGTTGTCGACCTTGTCGCCCATCAGCGCCAGCAGGTCCACGACCTGCGCCGGCGCTATGCCGAACTTCGCCTGCACGCCAGCCACGTCGAGGCGCGTGTCGTTCATCGTGTTGATCAGCGTGACCTGCGCGTTGACCAGCTGTGCGAGGTCCTTGTCGCCAGTGGAGATCAGCACGGACACGTCGCGCGCGCTGGCCTGCGCGGCCAGTGTGCCGATCACGTCGTCGGCCTCCACCCCGGGTACGCACAGCAACGGCAGCCCCATCGCCTTCACGATGCCGTGCAGCGGCTCGACCTGCGCCCGCAACTCATCGGGCATCGGCGGGCGCTGGGCCTTGTACCCGGCGAAGATCTCGTCGCGGAAGGTCTTGCCCTTGGCGTCGAACACCACGACGACCGGCGCGCCGGGGAAGTCCTTGCGCAGTTTGCGCAGCATCGAGACCACGCCGCGCACCGCGCCGGTCGGGCGACCGGAGGCGGTGGAAAGCGGCGGCAGCGCGTGGAAGGCGCGGTAAAGGTAGGACGAACCGTCGACCAGGATCAGGGCGGGGTTCGCTGCGTTGGCGTCGCTCATGGTCAATACCCGCATCGATAGTCAGGAAGCCGGCCCGCGCAGGCACCCGGCCAGGGCGCTCGCGAAGTCCTCGAGAAAACGGGCATAGCCGCCCGGATCGTCCGGCGCGTCGCTCGCCAGCGAATCGAGCTCGGCCACGCGCAGTGCACTGCCCTCGGCGATCATCTGCGCCAGGCGCGCATTGTCGCCCGAGCGTTCGCGCAGCAGGCAGACCGCCGCGCTGTCGCGCACCTCGCGGCGCATGCGCGCCAGCGCGCGCGCGCCGACCTGCTGCTCGGCGTCGAGCGCCAGCACCGCCGCCTGCTCCAGCCCGAAGCGCTGCACGAAGTAGGCATAACCGTCGTGCATCGCGGCAAACGGCACTGCCTCGAGTCCGCGTAACTGTTCGGCAATGTCCTGCTCGACGCGTTCCATCTCGGCCTGGAACGCCTGCAGCCGCGGCGCGATCTGCGCCGCGCTCACCAGGCCGCGCTCCTCGAGCACGCGCGCCATGGCGGCTGCGGTGACGGCGGCAAGGCGCGGGTCGAGCCAGACGTGGGGATCCACGAAGCCGTCGCCGCGCGCCGGCGGCGCGATCAGGGGCAGCAGCGCGGTGTCGCGGCGTGGCGCCGGGAGGCGCGCGAACAATGCGGGCAGCGGGTGTTCGAGCGTCGCATCGAACCAGAATACGTGCTGCGCCCCGTTCAGCAGTCGCAGCTGAGAGGGCCGCAACGTGAAGTCGTGTGGCGACACCCCCGCCTCCAGCAGCACGCGGGCATCGACACTGTCCCCGGCAAGCGCGCGCAGTATCAGGTGCAGCGGCCGGATGCTGCTCACGGCCAGCGGCTGCGTGCCCTCGGCACGCACCGCGAGGCTCGCGCCCAGCACCATGACCAGCACCAGTACGCAACGCGCGCCGCCCCGTATCGCCATCGGCCATGAATCCCGTCAGCTAAAGTTATAATATAACGCCATGGGCAAGCAGCTGGCGACCACCACCGAAGCGCACGCGACGATCGCCTTCGCGACACACGATCATCGCCGCTGCGTGCAGCAGGCACTGAGCCAGGCGCGCGCTGCCTGCGTCGAACGCGGTGCGCGCCTGACGCAGCTGCGCGAGGAGGTGCTGCGGCTGGTATGGCAGAGCCACCGGCCGGTCGGCGCCTACGCCCTGCTCGAGATGCTCGGCGCGCGTGCGGGCTCCCGCCGGCGCCAGCCCGGGCCGCCCACGGTCTATCGCGCGCTCGAGTTCCTGCGCGAGCAGGGCTTCGTGCACCGCGTCGAATCGCTGAACGCCTACGTCGGCTGCCAGATCGGCGCCGGGCCGCACGATCATCAGCTTTATATATGCCGCGGGTGCGGCGCCACGCTGGAGTCGGCCCAGCCGGCGATCCGCGCGGCCGTGGCGCGCTACGGCGAGGAGGTGGGCTTCGCGGTCGAATCGATGGCACTGGAAGTGATCGGGCTGTGTCCGGCCTGCGCCGACAGGAAACCGGCATGAACGCGGAGCGCATCCTCGAGGCGCGCGATGTCGCGTGGCACGTCGGCGGCGAAACCATCCTCGACCACGTCTCGCTCACGCTGCACGAGGGCGAGATCCTCACCGTGATCGGGCCGAACGGCGCCGGCAAGACCTCGCTGCTGCGCATCCTGACGGGACTGCTCGCGCCCGGCACCGGCAGCGTGTGGCGCAAGCCCGGACTGCGCATCGGCTACATGCCGCAGCGCCTGGTGATCGACCCCAGCCTGCCGCTCGATGTGGGCCGCTTCCTGCGATTGACAGAAAGAAAGCCGGACGCACTCGACGCGGTGGCCGGAGAAGTTGGGATCCGCGATTTGCTGCGCACCCCGCTGGCGCGCGTGTCCGGGGGGGAATTCCAGCGCGTGCTGCTGGCACGCGCGCTGCTGCGCATGCCCCAGCTGCTGGTGCTCGACGAGCCGGTACAGGGCGTGGACGTCAACGGGCAGGCCGAGCTCTACGGCCTGATCAACGAGGTGCGCCGGCGCCACCACTGCGCGGTGCTGATGATCTCGCACGATCTGCACCTCGTGATGGCGGCCACCGATACCGTGTTGTGCCTGAACAAGCACGTCTGTTGTGCCGGGAAACCGGAGGTAGTGAGCGCTCACCCTGAGTTCCTGCAGCTGTTCGGCAAACAGGCGGTCAACGAGATCGCGGTGTACACGCACCACCACGATCACGCCCATGACCTGCACGGCCACATCGTGGGACGGCTCCCTCATGGATGATTTCCTGCTGCGCGCGCTGGCCGCAGGCATCGGCGTGGCGCTCACCGCGGGCGCCGTGGGCAGCTTCCTGGTGTGGCGACGCACGGCATTCTTCGGCGACACACTGTCGCACGGCGCGCTGCTCGGCATCGCCTTCGGCCTGTTCCTCGGCATCGACCTGACGCTGGCCGCGCTCGTGATGTGCCTGCTGGTGGCCGCCGGTTTCGCCCGCCTGCAGGGCAGCCGGATCCTTGCCTCCGACACCCTGCTCGCGGTGATCGCGCACGGTTCGCTGGCGCTCGGCATCATCGCGGTGGCGCTACTGTCGCCGCGACGCGCCAGCCTCGAGAGCTACCTGTTCGGCGACCTGCTCGCGGTGGGGCCGGCCGACCTGCAACTGATCTACGGCGTGGGCTTCCTGGTGGCGCTGATCACCGCGCTGTGCTGGCGCCCGTGGCTGTCGATGGCTGTCGACGAGGAACTGGCACGCATCGAGGGCGTGGACATCGACCGCCTGCGCCTGCTGCAGATGCTGGTGACGGCGGCGCTGATCGGGGTATCCATGAAGGTGGTCGGCGTCCTGCTGGTAACCGCGCTGCTGATCATTCCGCCGGCCGCGGCGCGTGCTTTCGCGCGCTCACCCGAGCAGATGGCGGCCGGCGGCGCCGTGATCGGTTGCGTGTCGGTGGTGGCGGGACTGTGGTCGTCCTACGCCTTCGACACGCCGGCGGGTCCCTCGGTGGCGGCGGCCGCCTGCGCGCTGTTCGTGCTGGCGCACGCGCTGGCACCGCGGCGCTGAACGCGGGATCAGTGGTCGCGCCGGCCCAGCACGTCGAGCACCTGCACTATGCGCGCCTTGTCGAACGGCGGCATCAGGAAGCCGGCGAAATGCCCCTGCGGATTGATCAGCGCGAGATTGGCGGAATGATCGATGGTGTAGTTGCCGTCGACTTCCACGCTCTTGCGGAACGGGATGTTCAGCTGTGTGGCGAAGCGGTGCACGTCGAGAAACTCGCCGGTCAGCGCCCTGAACTCCGGATTGAAGTGCTCGATGTAGGGCTTGAGTACCGCCGGCGTGTCGCGCGCCGGATCCACCGACACCAGGTAGAAATGCACCGGGTGCTTGCCGGCGGGCAGCGCCCCAGCCACGTCGCGCAGCAGCGCGAGCGTGGTCGGGCACACGTCGGGGCAGTAGGTGAAGCCGAAGAACAGCACGCTCCAGTTGCCCTGGAAAGCCGCGCCGTCGAAAGCCTGCGCGTCCTGATCTAGCAGTCGCGGCGCCTCGAAGCTGCGCGGCGGGTCGAACAGCACCGCGCCGTGGGCCCTCAGCCATTCCGGATCGAGGCGCTCCGGGCTGACGAACTGCCGCACGAACATGCCGACGATCAGCATGATCACGCCCAGCAGCGCGAATACGGTCAGGCGGACGTGGCGCCTGCGCGCCTCGGGCGTGGTCACGGCGGATACCTCAGGGAGAAAGGACCAGCGCCAGCGGACGCGGGAAGATGTAGTGGTCGAGCAGCATCACCACGAATAGCGCCATCAGGTAGATGATCGAGTACCAGAAAGTCTGCATCGGCACGCGCGGATCCTTGCCGATCATCAGCAGCACCGCCCAGTACAGGAAGCCGAGGCCCAGCACGACCGCTCCCAGCAGGTAGAGCGGGCCGCTCATGCCGGTGGCGAAGGGCAATAGCGTGACGGCGATCAGGATCAACGTGTAGAGCAGGACGTGCAGCGCCGTGTGCTTTTCGCCATGCGTGACGGGAAGCATCGGGATCTCGACCTTGGCGTACTCTTCCTTGCGGTGGATCGCCAGCGCCCAGAAATGCGGCGGGGTCCACGCGAAGATGATCAGTACCAGCAGCAGCGCATAGCCATGGACTTCGTTGGTCACCGCGGTCCAGCCGAGCAACGGCGGCGCGGCGCCCGCGAGCCCGCCGATCACGATGTTCTGCGGCGTGGCGCGCTTGAGCCAGAAGGTATAAATGAAGGCATAACCGACCAGGGATGCCAGCGTGAGCCACGCGGTCAGCGGGTTCACCAGCACCATCAGGATCGCCATGCCGGCGACACCAATTACCGCCGCGAAGGCGATGGCGTGCCGCGTGTCGACCGCCCCGCGCACCATCGGCCGGGCGCGGGTACGCGCCATCACGGCATCGATACGCCGATCCACCAGGTGATTGACCGCGGCGGCCGAGGCCGCGCAAAGCGCGATGCCGAGGTTGCCGAACACCAGCACCTGCCACGGCACCATGCCCGGCGTGGCGAGGAACATGCCGATCACGGCCGTGAGCATCATCAGCGCGACGACGCTGGGCTTGCAGAGTTCGAGGTAGTCGCGCCAGTGCGCCTGGGGGGAAACGGTGGTGTCCATCATGGTCCGCGGGAAGAGGCTGCTGCGGCAGGGGGCATGGCATTGTATCCAATCGGCGCCGGGCTCGCTGCGTCAGGGTGTTTTTTCATTGGAATACTTCAGCAGGAAGCGCAGGTCCGCAATGCTGTCGTGACCACTGTGGCGCGCGAGATAGCGCAACATCACGAAGCCGCGTTGGTCGACGATGTAGATCGGCTGCTCCGCCACGGGATCGGGATCACCAGCCTGTCCGAGCAGCCCCTGCAACTCGGCGGCGTCGGCGCGCAGCAGCTCGAGGTCCGGATGCTGCGCCTTCACGAAGGAGGCGAAATCCGCATCGTCGGCTCCGTCGATCTGGATGAACAGGCGGCTCACGCGGTCCGCGTCACGCCCGAGCGCGACGCGGATCTGGCGCGTCAGGTAGAGCCGCTCGCGGCAGGCATCGGCGCAGGGGCCGGCGTTGACCACCAGCAGGCCCCAGTCGTGGGCGCCCTGCTGGTAACGCCACGCCTCGCCCGTCGCGGTGCGCACGCGGATGTCGTCGAGCTGGCGCGGCGGCTGCACCAGTTCGCCCTTGTTCGTGGTCGACTTGGGCAGACCGAAGCCGGTGTAGAACACCAGCGTGGCCAGGCCCACCGCCAGGATCGGCAGCAGGAACATCAATGCCAGCTTGATTCGGCTCGCGCGCAGTTTGTCCGCGTCACTCATCGGGATTCTCCGTGCTTGCGTTTGCGTCTGGACCAGGCGAGCACGTTGGTGCCGCCGAACAAGAATACGGCGAGGAGCGCGACGGCCATCAGGAACCATTGCACCGCATACGCCACGTGCCGCTCAGGCTGGATGTTCACCGCCGGCCAGTCGGCCTCGGTCACACCCGGCTGGCCTGGTTGCAGGCGCACCAGCCAGGGGTACACCTCGATGCCGGCGATCGATCCCATCCGGGGCGGGTCCACCGTCTGCACCAGTTTCGGCCAGCCACTGGCCGCGTAGAGCTGCAACTGGCGTCGGTCCTGGGGCACATAAATTTCACCGCGCAGGCTCAGTCGCTGCGTGACCGGCTCGATCGACGGCAACTCCTCGCGCGTGCGCCCGGCAGGCAGCCACCCGCGGTTCACCAACACCACGATGCCGCTGTCGTCGCGGAACGGGGTTATCAGCTCGTAGCCGACGCGGCCACCGAGCATGCGGTTGTCGAGCAGGAAGTCCCGGCCTTCCACGTATTGGCCCCGCAGCTCCACCTGCAACCGGTCGATCGCTGCCGGATCCTCGAAGCGCGCGGCGGCGATGCCGACCGGATCGGCACCCTGGCGGGCCTCGAGGAGGGCGAGTACCTCGGCCTTCTCGGCCGAACGCCACAACTGCCAGAAGCCGAGCCCGATCAGCACCGGCAGCAGCACCAGCACGAGCGCCGCGAACTTTATGTTGTAACGCAGCCTGCTGTCGTCCTCGGGCTCCGGCACCGGTGCACCGGTGGGCGCTTCGCTCATGGTTTATACTCCAGGCCCCTCCGAATTGCGGACTCGCCTCGCATGTGGATCAAACCGGCCATCGTGGTGCTGCTCGTCCTGCTGCTGATCAGCCTGGGCAGCGGCTTCTTTTTCCTGATGAAGGACCAGGGCCGCACACGCCGGACGCTGCATTCGCTCGGCATCCGCGTGACGCTCGCCGCCGCGCTCGTGGCCCTGATCGCCTACGGATTCTACAGCGGGCAACTCAGGTCGAAGGCACCCTGGGATGCCGCCCTGGAGGGCAGCCACGCCGCACAGCAGGATCAGGGTTCGAAGGAAAAGTAGGAGGCGGAACGAGGCGGGCGCCAGCGGGCGGCGCATCCCGGCTAATCGGGATGCGCCGGCTGGTTCGTCAGAGGATGTAGACGAACAGGAACAGGCAGATCCACACCACGTCGACGAAATGCCAGTACCACGAAGCCGCCTCGAAACCGAAGTGGTCTTCCGGGGTGAAATGCCCCTTGGTGCTCGCACGCAGGAACATCACCGTCAGCATCACCGCACCCAGGCACACGTGGAAACCGTGGAAGCCGGTGAGCAGGAAAAACGTCGAACCGTAGATGCCGGAGGCCAGCGTCAGGCCCAGTTCGGTGTAGGCGTGATAGTACTCGTAGGCCTGGAAGCCGACGAAGACGAAACCCAGGATCAGCGTGACCGCGAGCCACAGGTTCAGTGCGCTGCGCTTGTTGGCCTTCAGCGCCGTGTGCGCGAAGTGAACCGTGACGCTGGACGTCACCAGCAGGATGGTGTTCAGCAGCGGGATGCCCATCCAGCCCACGACGTGCGCGGGCGCGGCGTACTGGGCCTGCTTTGCCATCAGCTGCGCGCCGCCGGCGGCCTCCACGGCCTCCTGCGGTGTCTGTACCGGCGGCCAGGTCGCCTGGAAGCCCTGCCAGAGGCGATTCGCGAGGCCGTGATCGCCCTCGCCGCCCAGCCAGGGCACCACGAAGAAGCGCACGTAGAACAGCGCGCCGAAGAACGCGGCGAAGAACATCACCTCGGAGAAGATGAACCACTGCATGCCGAGCACGTAGGACTTCTTCAGTTGCGGGCTGTTGAGGCCGGCGCGGTTCTCGCGGATGGTGGCGCCAAACCAGTTCCACAGCACGGC
>JAKJFB010000096.1 GCA_022705125.1 Pseudomonadota bacterium | reverse complement strand
ACATCGTCTGGGTCACACCCGAAGGCGCCGGCGGACCCAACTACCCGAACATGTGAGAACCCGCTGCGGGCCCGGCGCGCAATACGACGGGCCCGCGGCAGACCACCGCCTCACTCCAGCGCGAAGAACACCCCGTCGCTGTACACGCCCGTCTTTCCGCTCTCGCTGTCGACGCCTGCCATCTCGGCCATACGGTAGAACACGTGGCGGTGCACCAGCGCCGTCATGCCGTCGCGTACCCGCTGATACGCGCGCACTTCGCCTCGTTGCCGATCCTCGCGCAGGAACAGCGGGTGCTCGCGGCACAGCAGGAACCGTTCGCCCAGGTCAGTGATCATCCAGATGCGCCGCACCCCGGCGCTATCCGGCGAGATCTCCATGTCGGTGATCAGCAAGGGCGCGTCGTCGACGTGCACGCGCACCTCCTGTTCCGGCGTGCGCAGCACGTAGTGTTCACCACGCTTGCACAGCATTCCCGCAAACAGGCGCACCATCGCCTCGCGCTCGATCACGCCGCCGCGATAGCGCCAGGTGCCGTGGCGATCGATGTGGAAATCGGGTGGCCGACTCATCGCGCCGGCGCTGCGGCCCGCACCGGCACGATCAGCAGCGCGGCGGTGCGATCAGCCGCACGTTCACGACCCCTTCGACGGCCGAGAGCTGCGCGATCACCTGCTCCGAGGGCGCACCCTCGACGTCGATGAGATTGTAGGCAATGTTGTCGCGGCTGCGATTGAGCATGTCGACGACGTTGATGCCCGCACCGGCCAGGAGCGAGAGGACATTGCCCAGCATGCCGGGAATGTTGCGGTTCGTCACCGCAAGGCGGCAACCGCCGGTGCGTTCGAGTTCGAGCCCGGGGAAGTTGACGGAATTGCGGATGTTGCCGTGCTCGAGAAACGCGCGCAGCTGGTCTGCGGCCATCATCGCGCAGTTCTCCTCGGCCTCCTCGGTGCTGGCGCCGATGTGCGGCATCAGGATCACATCCTGGCGGCCGATCAGACGCGGATGCGGGAAGTCGGTGATGTAGCGTGCCAGGCGCCCGGCATCGAGTGCCTGCAGCACCGCCTCGACGTCGACGATCTCGTCGCGCGCGAAATTCAGCAGGCAGGCGCCCTTGCGAAAACCGGCGCTGCTTTCGGCGTTGACCAGGTGGCGCGTCGACTCGAGCACCGGAAGGTGCAGGCTGATGAAATCGGCGCGCGCGAAAAGCGCACCGAGATTTTCCATCCGGCGCACTTCGCTCGGCAGTCGCCACGCGGCCTCCACCGACAGCGCCGGATCGAAACCGATCACTTCCATGCCGAGGCCGAGGCCGAGTCGCGCCACCTTGCTGCCGATGGCGCCGAGACCCACGACGCCGAGCGTCTTGCCGCGCAGTTCGTTACCCGCGAAGCGCTTCTTCTCCTTCTCTAGCAGCGCACCCATCTCGGCCACCGGCATGTCCGGCGACAGCGAGTTGACGAAGGAAATCCCCTCGACGATGCCGCGCGAGGCGAGCAACAGCGCGGCCGCCACAAGTTCCTTGACCGCATTGGCGTTGGCGCCAGGCGTATTGAACACCGGGATACCGCGCGCGGTGCAGGCATCGATCGGAATATTGTTAACCCCGGCACCGGCACGGGCGACTGCCTTGACCGACGCTCCTATCTCGGATTCGGCGAGCTTGTGGCTGCGCAGCAGAATGGCGTCTGGCGTCCCGATTTCGCTGGCCACCTCGTAGCACTCGCGACTGAAACGCTCGAGGCCCTTGACCGAAATCTGGTTGAAGGTGCGAATCCTGAACATTGCCGATCTCTCCCTGTTGATGGCTGCATCCGGCGGCCGGGCGTCCCGTCCAGCGGGGCGAAGGGCGCGTATTCTAGCGCAGCGGGTGCGCGATTCCGTGTCTCAATTGGCGGTAATCCGACTGCTGCCTTGCAGGATGCAGCCGGCGCGCGCGGCCGCCCAGGTACGGCCCGGCACGGTCGCGAAGCAGCGTGGCTGGCCGTTCGTGGCGTCGGTGTCGCTGGGGGCGCGCCGCGCCAGCGCTGCGCTATACGGGCCCTCCAGGCGGTAAGCCCAGAATGCCCAGCGCCAGGGCTCCGGCTCCAGCGCCGGCACCGCCTCGAAGCACAGGCGTGCGGCCCCGCGATCGAAACTGAACCAGAAATCGGCCAGCGACTGGCTGAGTCCGGCGCCGCAGGCCTTCACGAAGGCCTCCTTGAGCGTCCACAGATCGTAGAACTCGCCGGCGAGCTCCGCGCCGTCGAGACCGGGCAGACTCGCCGCCTCGCGCGGGGCGAAGTTGCGCGTCGCGAGGGATTGAAAGTTGCGCATCGGTCGATGGAACTCGATATCGACGCCGAGCAGCCCCGCACCGTCGCTGACCGCGAGCAGCGCCAGTGACCCGCTGTGCGAAAGATTGAAGGCGGGGGCACGCGCGCCCTGGCCAGGCGCGAGTTCGGGCTTGCCGTGCGTACCCTTCAGGAATCGCCAGCTGGCGGCCGGCCGCCCGGCGTAGAGAGAAAGCACGTAGCGCAGCAGCGCGTGGCTTACGAGGAACCGGTGACGGTCGCGCTCGAACACAAGGCGCTGAAGTCGCTGCATCTCGTCGGTATCGAGCAGCGAGAGGTAGTCTGCGAGCAGCGCGGAATCACGCAGCGCGTCGAGATCGCACAACCAGAGGTGCGTGGCGCCGGCCGCGAGAACCGGCGCCGCCTCGCCCCAGGCGCCCGGTCCAGGCCCGGGAGTCGACACCGGTTGCTACAGCAACTCGACGGACGACGACTCGCGCAGGCGCTGCTGGTAATGCGCCTGGACCTCGCGCGCACGCGAGCGCTGCAGCAGCTCGCCCAGCATCTCGCGCTGTTCCGCCGGCAGCTTCTCGAGCGCACCTTCGCGGAAATTGTCGAACCGGTAGACCAGCGCGTCACCGCCGGCGGTCACCACCGTGCCGCGACCGGAACCGTCGGCGCCGCGCGGCGTCCTGAACAGCGCTTCGCCGAGCTCGGAGGGGATCCCGGGCGCATCGCGACCGTAACGCTCGACGACTTTGAGTTCGTAGCCGGCGGCCTTCGCGATCTGCTCGATGCTGCGCCCCGCATCGAGCCCCGCCAGCAGCTGCTCGGCCTCGATACGCACCTTTTCGCGCACCATGGACTCCCTCAGCAGATCGCGGATACGTACCTCGACCTCGGCCAGTTCCTGCTGCCGTGCGGGTTTGTGCTCCTTCAACCGCAGCACCACCACGTGTTCGTCATCGAGCTCGATGCGCTCGCTGTTCTGCCGGTTCGCGAGCACGTCCTCGCCAAAGGCGGCCGCGATCACGCGAGCATCCGCGAACACCCCCTCGCCGCCGCGACGACCGAACTCAGGACTCAGCTTGCGCTCCAGCCCGAGCGCGCTGGAGGCTTCCGCCAGATCATCGGAATTGAATGTCAGGTCGGCAAGCCGGTCGGAGCGCTCGACGAACAAGGGCTCCGCCGCGCGACGCTGCAACTCGGTCTCTATGCCCGCGCGCATCTCCTCGAAGGAGGGCGCGGTCTGCTGGCGCAGTTCGAGCAGTTTGACCAGATGCCACCCCGATTCGCTCTTGACCGGGGCCGACACTTCGCCGGGCGAGCTGGAGAACCCAAGGTCCCCGCCGCTCGCGGTGGAACCGGCATCTTCGGAATTGTCACGTGCCAGGGTTGCGAAGTCCTCGCCGGCGAGGGCGCGTTCGCGCAGCGCGGCCAGCCTGGCCTGCGCCTCCTCATCGGGCAGCGAGGAGAGCATGATGTGCGCGGCGTGGCGCTCGTCCGCTCCCTCGAAACTCGCCGCGCGGCGTTCGTATTCCGCGCGCACCTCCGCCTCGGCAACCGGCTGGGACAGGTCGGCGAGTTTCAGCTCGAGGTACTCGACCTGCAGGGTCTCCTCGGTGAGGAATTCGGACTTGTTTTCCTCGAAGTAAGCGGCAATCCGATCCGCCGGAACCTCGACACCAGTCCCGGCACCCTCGACCGGGACGCTGAAGTACTGCACGTTCAGTGTCTGCTGGGTGAGCCGGGCGACATTGCCCAGTTCGACATCGGTGGCAAACTCGCTGACTTCGAGACCGTTCGTCACCTGCGAGATCATGATCTCCTCGCGCATCAGGTCCTTGAATTGCGCGGGACTCATGCCGTTGCTGGCGAGCAGTCCCTGGAACCTGGCCTGCGAGAACACCCCGTTCTCGTGGAAGCTCTCGTTGTCGATGATGAGCTGGTTGAGCATCGCCTCACCGACGCGAAAGCCCGAGCGCTCGGCGACCTGGCGCAGCAGCGTGCGATCGATCATCGCCTCGAGCACCGGCCCCTTCAGGCGCGCCTCGTCGAGCAGCGCGGCGTCCACGCTGTCCTGCATCTGCGACAGCAAGCGGCGGCGTTCGAGCTCGATGTTCTGCGCGAGCTCGGGCTCGGTCACAGCCTCGCCATTGACGCGCGCGACCTCGGGCACACCACCCGTGAAAAAGGCATCGATGCCGAAGGCCGCGAACGGAATCACGATCAGCGCGAGGATGATCTTGGCGAGCGTGCCCTGGGTCTTGTCCCGGATATTCTGCAGCATGGCTACGTGGGAATCCTCTGCGCGAG
This sequence comes from Pseudomonadota bacterium, assembly GCA_022705125.1. Next base: position 4,530 of record JAKJFB010000096.1, on the reverse strand, counting down.
CGGCCTGACTACCTTAGCTGACCGCGTCCTTGAGTGCCTTGCCGGGCTTGAACGTGGCGTTGCGGCTGGCGGAGATGAGCATCGTCGCGCCGGTCTGCGGATTGCGCCCCTGACGCTCCGCGCGCTCCTTCACCGAAAACGTGCCGAAGCCCACGAGAGCAACCTGATCACCGCCGCGCAGCGCGGACACGATACCTTCCAGCGCCGCGTCCAGGGCGCGCGCCGCCGAAGCCTTGGAAATGTCCGCCTTGTCCGCAATCACGTCGATCAATTCAGCTTTGTTCACAGAAATATCCTTGATGGGTTCGTGTTCGGAACACTGGTTGTGGTGCCGCGCCCGAGTGCGCGCGAAGGGCCGGGGAGTTTACACCACCCTCGCCCTTCACGGTCAAGCCACTGCTCGATTCAGTGCGTATTGATCCGGCCCTGGTCGGCGCTGCGAGCCGCCTCGTCGGCGGCCTTCTCGCTGAGCGTCTTCCATTCCTCGTCCGAGACCGGCTCGGGCGTGCGTTCGAGCGCGATGTCCAGCACCTGGTCGATCCAGCGCACCGGGCGGATCTCGAGCGCCGACTTGATATTGTCGGGAATCTCCTTCAGGTCGCGCTCGTTCTCCTCGGGAATGATCACGGTCTTGATGCCGCCGCGATGCGCCGCGAGCAGCTTTTCCTTCAGGCCACCGATTGCCAGTACCTGGCCGCGCAGCGTGATCTCGCCGGTCATCGCGACGTCGGCGCGAACGGCGATGCCGGTCAGCACCGAAACGAGTGCGGTGCACATACCGACGCCAGCGCTGGGCCCGTCCTTGGGCGTAGCGCCTTCCGGGACGTGGATGTGCAGGTCGTATTTTTCGTGGAAATCGGGCCGGATACCGAGTGCCTTCGCGCGGCTGCGCACGACGGTTATCGCCGCCTGGATCGACTCCTGCATCACATCGCCGAGCGATCCCGTCTTCACCTGCCGGCCCTTGCCCGGCACCGCGACGGCCTCGATTGTCAGCAGTTCCCCTCCGACGGAAGTCCACGCAAGGCCGGTCACCTGTCCGACCTGATTGCTCTCGAGGGCTTCGCCATAGCGGTATTTGCGCACGCCGGAGTATTCACCGAGCGTCTCGGCTGTCACCGCCGCCACGCCCGGATTCTTGTCGAGGGAGAGCTGCTTGACCCGCTTGCGGCAGATCTTGGCAATCTGGCGCTCGAGGCTGCGCACACCCGACTCGCGCGTGTAGTAACGCACCAGGTCGCGCAACGCGCTGTCGTCGAAGGAAATTTCCGTCTCGCCGAGGCCAGCGTTCTTCATCTGCTTCGGCACCAGGTAACGGCGCGCGATATTGACCTTCTCGTCCTCGGTATAGCCCGAGATACGGATCACTTCCATGCGGTCGAGCAGGGGCACAGGGATGTTCATCGAGTTCGAGGTGCAGATGAACATCACGTCCGACAGGTCGTAGTCCACCTCGAGGTAATGGTCGTTGAAGCTGTGATTCTGCTCCGGATCCAGCACTTCGAGCAGCCCCGAGGCCGGATCGCCACGATGGTCCATGCCCATCTTGTCGACTTCGTCGAGCAGGAAGAGCGGATTTCGCACGCCCGCCTTTGCCAGCTTCTGCAGGATCTTTCCCGGCAGCGAGCCGATGTAGGTGCGGCGGTGGCCGCGGATCTCCGCCTCGTCGCGCACGCCGCCGAGCGCCATGCGCACGAAGGTACGGTTGGTCGCGCGCGCGATGCTCTCGCCCAGCGAGGTCTTCCCGACGCCCGGCGGACCGACGAAGCACAGCACCGGGCCCTTGGCCTTGCCGACGCGCTTCTGCACCGCGAGGTACTCGAGAATTCGCTCCTTGACCTCCTCGAGTCCGTAATGATCCTGCTCCAGGATCTGCTCGGCGCGCGCGAGATCGTTGCGCACCTTGCTGCGCTTCTTCCACGGCACGTTCACCATCCAGTCGAGGTAGCTGCGCACCACGGAAGCTTCCGCCGACATCGGCGACATCATCTTCAGCTTGCGGAGCTCGGCGCGACAGCGCCTTGGCCTCCGCCTCCTTGGACATGCCTGCGCCGCGGATGCGCCGCTCGAGGCTCTCAACCTCGCTCGGCGAATCCTCGAGCTCGCCCAGCTCCTTCTGGATGGCCTTCATCTGCTCATTCAGGTAGTACTCGCGCTGGCTCTTCTCCATCTGCTTCTTGACGCGACCGCGGATGCGCTTCTCGACCTGGAACAGTTCGATCTCGCCTTCCATCAGCCCCATCAGGTGTTCTATGCGCGCGACGGTCGAATCCACCTCGAGGATCTGCTGCTTCTGCGCGAGCTCCAGCGACATGTGCGCGGCAATGGTGTCGGCGAGCCGCCCCGGCTCGTCTATCCCGCTGAGCGCGCTTAGCACCTCGGCCGGCACTTTCTTGCCGAGATTCACGTACTGCTCGAACATGCGCATGCAGGTGCGCACCAGGGCGTCCGATTCGGATGGATCGATCACCTTCTCGCCCAGCGGGCGCACCCTGGCCTCGAGGTAGCCCTCGCGCGCGTTGACGCCCTCGATCGCGGCACGCTCGCTGCCTTCGACCAGCACCTTCACGGTGCCGTCGGGCAGCCGCAAGAGCTGCAGCACGTTGGCTATCGTGCCCACACGGTAGACATCCTTCATGCCCGGGTCGTCTTCCGTGGCGCTGCGCTGTGCGACCAGCAGGATGCGCTTCTCGTCGTCCATCGCCGATTCCAGCGCCGCGATCGACTTTTCGCGGCCGACGAACAGCGGGATGACCATGTGCGGGAACACCACGACATCGCGCAGGGGCAGCAACGGCAGTACCGGCCACGCAGCAGTCTCGGATTTCATTGGGTTACTCCTCGCCCCTCACGGGCCTGGGCCGGCAACTCCGCTCACGAAACGGGAAGCCGCCGGAAGATACTACTCGAAGTGCGCGAGCCGGACTCACGCGACGCAGGGAACTCACTCCCCGGGGGCAGCCTTGGGCTGGACGGATTCGTAGACTTTGAGCGGCGCCGAGTCGCCCTTGATGACGGACTCGTCGATCACGACCTTGGTCACGTCGCGTTCCGAGGGAATCTCGTACATCGTTTCGAGAAGCACGGATTCGAGGATCGAGCGCAGCCCGCGGGCACCGGTCTTGCGCGCCAGCGCTCGCCCGGCGATCGCGCGCAAACCGTCCTCGCGAAAGTCCAGCTCCACTCCCTCCATGTCGAACAGCTTCTTGAACTGGCGCGTGAGGGAGTTCTTCGGTTCGGTAAGGATCTGGATCAGCGCCGGTTCGTCGAGTTCCTCGAGCGTCGCGATGACCGGCAGGCGGCCCACGAACTCGGGGATCAGGCCGTAGCGCACGAGATCCTCGGGCTCCAGCTCGCGCAGCAGCTGGCTCACGTTCTTGGCCTCGTCCTTGCCCTTGACCTCGGCGGAGAAACCGATGCCGCTCTTCTCCGAACGGTCGCGGATGATCTTCTCGAGACCCGCGAATGCGCCGCCGCAGATGAAGAGGATGTTCGAGGTGTCAACCTGCAGGAACTCCTGCTGCGGGTGCTTGCGTCCGCCCTGCGGCGGCACCGATGCCACCGTGCCTTCTATGAGCTTCAACAGGGCCTGCTGCACGCCCTCGCCCGACACGTCACGCGTGATGCTCGGGTTTTCCGACTTGCGCGAGATCTTGTCGATCTCGTCGATGTAGACAATGCCCATCTGGGCCTTTTCCACATCATATTCGGCTTTCTGCAGCAGTTTCTGGATGATGTTCTCCACGTCCTCGCCGACGTAACCCGCCTCGGTGAGCGTGGTCGCGTCCGCGATCGTGAAGGGCACATCGAGCAGGCGCGCGAGCGTCTCGGCGAGAAGCGTCTTGCCGCTGCCGGTCGGGCCGACCAGCAGGATGTTGCTCTTGCCCAGCTCGACCTCGTCGCGCTGCCGGTCGCCCTCGCGCAGACGCTTGTAGTGGTTGTAAACAGCCACCGACAGCACCTTCTTCGCGTGGCGCTGGCCGATCACGTACTCATCGAGAATCTGGCAGATCTCGCGGGGCTTGGGCAACTTGTTCCTGGACGCGTCGCCCGACGTTTCCTGGACCTCCTCGCGGATGATGTCGTTGCACAGATCGACGCACTCGTCGCAGATGAACACCGACGGACCCGCTATCAGCTTGCGAACCTCGTGCTGGCTCTTGCCACAAAAAGAGCAATACAGCAGTTTGCTCTTGTCGCCGCCGCTTTCCTTCGTCATCACCACTCCGCCAGAATCAGCCCTAGTTCACCCGGGGTGCCGTGCCATGCGCGCCCGGGCCGCATGTCCGCCCCCCCCAACACTTTCGAGAGTCTAGCAGGACGGCACCAAATTGGTACCTACTTGCCCGGACGATGGCTCAGCACCTCGTCGATGATCCCGTACTCCCTGGCCTTCTCGGGATTCATGAAATTGTCCCGCTCCGTGTCGCGCGCCACGGTTTCCACCGACTGCCCCGTATGCTTGGCCAACAGGGCATTGAGCCGCTCGCGAATGATCAGGATCTCGCGCGCATGGATGTCGATGTCGGA
>JAKJFB010000095.1 GCA_022705125.1 Pseudomonadota bacterium | reverse complement strand
GCGGGCGCTGTGCGCGCCAGCGCGAAACAGCACCGCCTGCTGGCGCAGCCGCAGCCCTTCCTCGCGCCGCGCCAGCGCGGTGTCGGCGACGAAGGCGGCCTGGTCGGCCTCGTCCTTCACGGATACCAGGCGCGGGCGCGCGGTGGAGTCGCGCTCCGACCACAGGTTCTTCGTGAAACGCTCGGCGGCGAGCGCGATCACCGCGTTCGCGGCCTCGAGGATGGGGCGCGTGGAGCGGTAATTCTGCTCCAGCGTCACCACGGTCGCCGGCGGCGTGAAGGCGGCCGGAAAATCGAGGATGTTGCGCACCGTGGCGCCGCGGAAGGCGTAGATCGACTGCGCATCGTCGCCCACCACGGTGAGGCCGCGACCGTCGGGCTTCATCGCCAGCAGGATCGCGGCCTGCAGGCGGTTGGTGTCCTGGTACTCGTCGACCAGCACGTGGTCGAACAGGCCGCCGATCTCGGCGCCGAGCGCGGGCTCGGCCACCATCTGCGCCCAGTAGAGCAGCAGGTCGTCGTAATCGAGCACCTGCTGCGCCTGCTTGGCCTCGACGTAGGCGCGGAACAGGCCCTTCAGTTCCTCCGCCCACTCCGCGCACCACGGAAAGGCCGACTGCAACACCTCACCGATCGGCGCGCGCGTGTTCACCGCCGCGGAATAGATCGCCAGGCAGGTGCCCTTCTGCGGGAAGCGCCGGCGCGTGGACGACAGCCCGAGCTCGTGGCGCACCAGGTTCAGCAGGTCCGCCGAATCCTCGCGATCATGGATGGTGAAGCCCGGATCGAGACCGATGCGCCCGGCGTAGTCGCGCAGCAGCCGCGCGCCGATGCCGTGGAAGGTGCCCGACCACGACAGTTGCGCGCGCGCCAGCGCAGGGCCGGCCGTCGCGGCCTCGGCCAGGATGCGTCGCACGCGCCGCCCCATCTCCTCGGCGGCACGGCGCGTGAAGGTGAGCAGCAGGATGCGCCCGGGGTCGGCGCCATCGGCGATCAGGCGCGCGACGCGATGCGCCAGGGTGTTGGTCTTGCCCGAGCCCGCGCCGGCGATCACCAGCAGCGGACCGGCGGGCACGGCGGCGCCGGGACCGTGCGCTACGGCCTCGCGCTGGGCGCGATTGAGGCTGGCCGGCCCGTTGGCGGCGGACGCAGCGAGCGAGGTGGCAGCGAACGGGAGGATCGGCTGGGTCATGGCGGCCATCATAACCTCGTATGCCACGCCCCGGTCCCTGTCGCGCGTCCGCCCCTCGCGCTCGCCTGCCGGCATTCCTGATGGCATCTGCTAAAGTGCGCGCCGGCGCCGCGGCTGCGCTGACGACCGCCCACAACCGATGCCTCGCATGACCAGGAAGCGCAAGCCCCGATCCGTACCCGCCCCCGCGTTGGCTGCCGGCACGCGCCCCGCGATCTCAGCCACGACCGCGCACCGTCGGTGGTGGCCGGGACTGCTCGCCGCGCTGGCCGCGCTCGGCATCGCCGCGTGGTTGCTTTCGCCGCGCGACGCACCGCCAGCCGCCCCGGCGCCGGCAACCGAAGCCGCCGCGACCGGCGCCCCGACGCCGCCATCCCGTCCGGCTGGGGCCAGTGCCGCCCCGCCCGAGGTCGCCGGATTTGTCGGCAGCGAGGCCTGCGGCGAATGTCATCGTGCCGAGCATGCGGCCTGGCAGGGTTCGCAGCACGCGCGCGCGATGCAGCACGCCACGCCCGCCACGGTGCTGGGTGATTTCGATGACGCCCGCCTCAACGTCCAGGGCGTCGAGTCGCGCTTCTTCCGGCGCGACGGCCGCTTCTTCGTGCGTACCGACGGACCCGACGGCCAGCTCGCCGACTTCGAGGTGAAGTACACCTTTGGCCTCGAGCCGCTGCAGCAATACCTCGTCGAACTGCCGGGTGGGCGCCTGCAGGCCCTGGCACTGGGCTGGGACACGCGCCCGGCGAGCGCCGGCGGACAACGCTGGTTCCGCCAGTACCCGGACGAGCACATCGATTACCGCGATGAGCTGCACTGGACGGGGCGCGCGCAGAACTGGAACTTCATGTGCGCCGACTGCCATTCGACCGACGTGCGCAAGGGCTTCGACGCCGACGCCGACGCCTTCGCTACCCGCTGGTCGGAAATCAGCGTGGGCTGCGAGGCCTGCCACGGACCGGGATCAGCGCACCTGTCATGGAGCAAGGCCCCGGATGCATCCGATCCGTCGAAGGGCCTGACGGTGGCACTGGACGAGCGCCGCGGCGCGCACTGGTCGATCGACCCGGCCAGCGGCAACGCGCAGCGCAGCACGCCGCGCGACAGCGAGCGCGAGTTGCAGGTGTGCGCGCAGTGCCACTCGCGCCGTTCGCAGTTCGCCGAGGGCTATCGCGCCGGCCGGCCGTTCCACGACCATTACCTGCCTTCCACTCTGGAGGAGGGCCTCTACCACCCCGACGGCCAGCAGCGCGACGAGGTATTCACCTGGGGTTCGTTCCGCCAGAGCCGGATGCACCAGGCCGGCGTCACCTGCGGCGACTGCCACGAGCCGCACGGACAGAAGCTGCGCGCCGAGGGCAACGCCGTCTGCGGCCAATGTCACGCCGCGGCGAAATACGACGCCCCGTCGCACCACTTCCACCCGGTAGGCTCGCCGGGCGCCCAGTGCGTGAACTGCCACATGCCGGCGACGACCTACATGGTCGTGGACCCGCGCCGTGACCACAGCTTCCGTGTGCCGCGTCCCGAGCTGTCGATGGCGCTGGGCACGCCGAATGCCTGCACCGGCTGCCACCGCGACCAGCAAGCGCAATGGGCTGCGGATGCGGTGGCGAAGTGGTATGGGCCGGGGCGGCGGCAGGAGGCACATTTCGGCGCGGCCATCGACGCCGGTCGGCGTGCCGGGCCGGGCGCCGCGGCCGCGCTGCTCGCCCTCGTGCGGGATTCCGAGCGCCCGGCGATCGTGCGCGCCACGGCGATCGAGTTGCTCGGTCGCTACCCCGGCGCGGCCGCGCACGACGCGATCCGACACGCGCTGCGCGATACCGATGCGCAGGTGCGTCACGCCGCGGTCACCGCACAGCAGGCGGCAGCGCCGGAACATATCGCGCTCCTGCTCGCGCCGCTGCTCGGCGATCCGACGCGCGCGGTGCGCATGGAAGCCGCGCGCGTGATCGCCGCTGCCGGCGCCCTGCCGGCCCCGATGGCCATGGCCGCGATCAACCTCGCCGATCTGTACCGGGCGACCGGGCGGGAAGCGCAGGGGGAACAGGTCCTGCGCGACGGTCTGCAGGCGGCACTGCAAGCACCGGCCCTGCACGAGGCGCTCGGCCTGGCACTGGTGCGCCAGGGCAGGAAGACCGAAGCCCTGGTCGAACTGGCGACCGCGCACCGCGCCGCACCGGACGAGCCGCGCCACGCTTATGTGTACGCCGTCGCGCTCGCCGATGCGGGGCAACGCAGCGAGGCGATCCGGGTGCTCGAGGAGAACGCGCGCCGCGCCGGAGGCTCGCGCGACGTGCTACTGGCCCTGGCGGCGTTTCGCAGCGACAGCGGCGACGCGGCGGGCGCCGGGCAGGCGCTGCAGTCACTGGCGGCAGTCAATCCGGACGACCCGGCGCTCGCCGCCACACGGTTACCGCAACAGCCGGGACCCTGACCGCAACGCGGGTCGCCATTCATGGCGACAGGTGCCGCCGACGAACCCTTTTTCGGCACGAATGCCGACCCGCGAGGGCCTGCTCATTCACTCCGCGCCCTGCCGGGTTCCTGCTTCCGTGCGCAATATCGTATGGTGGCGGCTGGAACCGGGGCGGCGGCTCGGCTCGAGGATGCGATATGCAAGTAGGTAAGGTGGTGGCGGTCTGGCGCTATCCGGTGAAGAGCATGGCGGGCGAAGCGGTGGCGCAAGCGCTGGTGGATGCCCGGGGCCTGGCGGGCGATCGTCACTGGGCGGTGATCGACGGCGACGCCCGGGAGATTCGCAGCGCCAAGCGCTGGCCTGAGCTGCTGGGCTGCGTCGCGCGCTACGTCGGGGGGAGCACGCCCGCGACCGACGCCTATGCCGCGGCGGTGATCCCGGTGGAAATCGCGGGGCCGGACGGCCGCATCCTGCACAGCGACGCAGCGGACCGCGACGCCGAACTCAGCGCGTGGCTGCAGCGCGCGGTGCGGCTGAGCCCGCGCGCGCCCGCACACGATCGCGATCACTACCGGCTGGCGCGCTCGCGCACGCCGGAATCGACGGCCGCCGAGATGGATCTGCAGGCGCACGAGGCACCACCGGATTTCAGCCTCCTGTCGGACGCCGCCGCTGTCTTCATGCAGGATCTCGCCGACTGCGCGACGCCGCCGGGCAGTTATGTCGATGCCTTCCCTCTTCATCTGATGAGTCGCAATGCGCTGGCGTGGCTGCGCGCTCGTAGCGGCCTCGACACCGACGTACGCCGGTTTCGTCCGAATCTGTTGATCGATATCGACGGTGCCGGCGCGGAGCCGGGCGAGGATGCCTGGATCGGCTGGCATCTGGCCATCGGCGAAGCGCGTCTGCGCATCGACTCGCGCACGGTGCGCTGCGCCATGCCGGGGCGGGCGCAGCCGCAATTCGGGCTGGCGGCGCAGCCGACGCTGGCACGGGCGCTGGTTGAGCACAGCGCGCGGCAGCTCGGCGTCAACGTGATCGTGGAACAGGCCGGCGTGATCCGGGCCGGAGATGCGATCGAGCGCGTCGGCTGAGCGAGCCGCCCATCGCCGGGCGAGCGCATGCGCGTGCGGTTCACAACAATCACAAAATGGAGTGCCTGCGATGGCGACGGTAGAACGCATCAATCCTCCCGGCCTGTTCGAGCTCGAAGGCTTTTCCCAGGTGGTAGTCGCCCGGGGCGGCCGCACCGCCTACATCGCGGGCCAGGGGCCCTTCGATGCCGGCATGAACCTGATCGGGCGAGGTGATCTGCACGCCCAGACGGTGCAGGCCTTCCGCAACCTGCGCACCGCACTGCAAGCGCTCGGCGTCGGGCCGGAGCGCGTGGTGTCGTCGACGATGTACGTGGTCGGTCTCGATCAGGAGCGAAGCGCGACGTTCGTGCGCGCGATGAACGTGGCGCTCGACGGCGAACCGTTCCCGCCGAACGCATCGAGCCTGATCGGCGTCGCGCGGCTGGGCCACCCCGAGATGCTGGTGGAAATCTCCGCGATCGCCGTGCTCGACTGAGTCGAGCGCTCAACTGATCGTGATGCGCCTGACGGTCGGCTATTGACCGGCAGGCCGGGCGTCATTCATCGCCGTAGGTCGCCACTCATGGCCGTAGGTCGCCATGAATGGCGACCTACAACATGAATGCCGACCCGCATCAGCGCGGCAGCGTGCTCGAGCCCATCAGGTACTCATCGACCGCGCGCGCGGCCTGGCGGCCCTCGCGGATCGCCCACACCACCAGCGACTGGCCGCGACGCATGTCGCCGGCCGCGAACACCTTGTCGACGTTGGTGCGGTAGGCCTCGGCACCTTCCGTGGCGGCGCGCGCGTTCTCGCGCGGGTCCTTCGCCACGCCGAAGGCATCGAGCACGGTGCCGACGGGGCTCAGGAAGCCCATCGCCAGCAGCACCAGGTCGGCCTTCAGCACCTGCTCGCTGCCCTCGATCTCGATGAACTTGCCGTCCTTCATCTCGACGTTGACGGTACGGATCGCCGTGATCTTGCCCTTCTCGCCGATGTACTCCCTGGTGGAGATCGCGAACACGCGCTCGCAGCCTTCCACGTGGCTCGAGGAGGTGCGCAGCTTGATGGGCCAGTACGGCCAGGTCAGCGCCTTGTTCTCCTGCTCGGGCGGCATCGGCAGCAGCTCGAACTGCGTGACGCTGGCCGCGCCGTGACGGTTCGAGGTGCCGACACAGTCACTGCCGGTGTCGCCGCCGCCGATCACGATCACGTGTTTGCCCGCGGCCGAGATCTGCTTCTTCACCTTGTCGCCCGCGTTGACGCGGTTCTGCTGCGGCAGGAACTCCATCGCGAAGTGGATGCCGTCGAGCTCGCGGCCGGGGATGGCCAGATCGCGCGGCTTCTCGGCGCCGCCAGCCAGCAGCACGGCGTCGAAGTCGTTCAGCAGTTCCTCGGGCGCGACGGTCTGCTGCGACAGGTTGGTGACCTTGCTGCCCTCGGGCATGCTGCCGACCAGCACCCCGGTGCGAAAGCTCACGCCCTCGGCGTTCATCTGCGCCATGCGCCTGTCGATGTGCGACTTGTCGAGCTTGAAATCGGGGATGCCGTAGCGCATCAGGCCGCCGACGCGATCGTTCTTCTCGAACACGGTGACGTCGTGCCCGGCGCGCGCCAGTTGCTGCGCGGCGGCGAGTCCCGCCGGGCCCGAGCCCACGACGGCCACGCGCTTGCCGGTCTTCACGGCGGGGATCTGCGGCAGCACCCAACCCTCGTCCCAGCCACGATCGATGATGGCGTGCTCGATCGACTTGATGCCCACCGGCACGTTGTTGAAGTTCAGCGTGCACGCCGCCTCGCAGGGCGCCGGGCAGATGCGGCCGGTCACCTCGGGGAAGTTGTTGGTCGAATGCAGCACGGCCAGGGCGTTGTGCCAGTCGCCGCGATACACCAGGTCGTTGAAGTCCGGGATCACGTTATTGACCGGACAGCCGTTGTTGCAGAACGGGATGCCGCAATCCATGCAGCGCGCGCCCTGCTGCTGCGCCTGCCCGACGTCCAGCACCTTCACGAACTCGCGGTAGTTCTTCAGCCGCGCCTCGACCGGCTCGTAACCTTCCTCGAGGCGCTCATATTCGAGAAAACCCGTGACTTTACCCATGATCCTTGTACTCCAGGCGAAGTGGTGGTCAGGCGCTGGCCGCGGCCGGCACTGCCGCGTTCAGCTCGGCGAGCGCGCGCTTGTATTCGTGCGGGAACACCTTCACGAAGCGCTCGCGGGCCTCGTCCCAGTCGTCCAGCAGTTCGCGCGCGCGCAGCGAGCCGGTCCAGCGGTGGTGCTGCTCGATCAGCCCGCGCAGCAACTCCTCGTCGACCTGGCCCTTGTGCCAGATCGCCGGGTCGACGCTCGCCTTCTGCTCGCGCGCCGGCAGCACGTCCTCGAGCGCCACCATCGCGGTGTTGCAGCGGCTCGCGAACTCGCCGTCCTCGTCGTAGACGTAGGCCACGCCGCCCGACATGCCGGCCGCGAAGTTGCGCCCGGTCTTGCCGAGCACCACCACGGTGCCGCCGGTCATGTACTCGCAGCCGTGATCGCCGGTGCCCTCGACGACGGCAGTCGCGCCCGAGAGCCGCACCGCGAAGCGTTCGCCCGCGACACCGCGGAAGAAGGCCTCGCCGCTGGTCGCGCCGTAGAGCACCGTGTTGCCCACGATGATGTTCTCGGTCGAGTCGCCGCGAAAATCGATGCTCGGGCGGATCACCACGCGCCCGCCCGAGAGCCCCTTGCCCGTGTAGTCGTTGGCTTCACCGGCCAGGTACAGCGTGATGCCCCTGGCGAGGAAGGCGCCGAAGCTCTGACCGCCCGTGCCGTTGAGCTGCACCCACACGGTCTGGTCGGGCAATCCCTCGGGGTGGCGGCGGATCAACTCGCCCGAGAGCATAGCGCCCACGGTGCGGTTGACGTTGCGCACGTCGTCGAGGATCTGCACCCGCTCGCCGCGCTCGAGCGCCGGCGCGCAGCGCGCGATCAGCGAGGCGTCGAGCGCGCGCTCGAGCCCGTGGTCCTGCTCCTCTACCTGGCGGCGCGCCACGTCTTCGGGCACGTCGGGGCGGTAGAACACGCGGCTGAAATCCAGGCCGCGCGCCTTCCAGTGCTCGATGCCCTTCTTGGTGTCGAGCAGATCCGAGCGCCCGATCAGCTCGTCGAAGCGGCGGATGCCCAGCTGCGCCATGATCTGGCGGACTTCCTCGGCGATAAAGAAGAAGAAATTCACCACGTGCTCGGGCTTGCCGGCGAACTTCCGGCGCAGCACCGGGTCCTGCGTCGCCACGCCCACGGGGCAGGTGTTCAGGTGGCACTTGCGCATCATGATGCAGCCGCTCACCACCAGCGGCGCGGTGGCAAAGCCGAACTCGTCGGCCCCGAGCAGCGCGCCGATCACCACGTCGCGCCCGGTCTTCATCTGGCCGTCGGCCTGCACGCGGATGCGCCCGCGCAGCCCGTTCAGCACCAGCGTCTGCTGCGTCTCGGCCAGCCCGAGCTCCCACGGCGTGCCGGCGTGCTTGATCGAGGACCAGGGGCTCGCCCCCGTGCCGCCGTCGTGACCCGCGATCACCACGTGGTCGGACTTGGCCTTGGCCACGCCCGCCGCGATGGTGCCCACGCCGACCTCGCTCACCAGCTTCACGCTGATGCTGGCGCGCGGGTTGGCGTTCTTCAGGTCGTGGATCAGCTGCGCGAGATCCTCGATCGAGTAGATGTCGTGGTGCGGCGGCGGCGAGATCAATCCCACTCCCGGCACCGAGTAGCGCAGCTTGCCGATGTACTCGCTGACCTTGCCCCCGGGCAGCTGGCCGCCCTCGCCGGGCTTGGCGCCCTGCGCCATCTTGATCTGGATCTGGTCGGCCGAGACCAGGTACTCGGTGGTCACGCCGAAGCGCCCGGAGGCCACCTGCTTGATGCGCGAACGCAGCGAATCGCCGTCCTTCAGCTCGGTGTCCGAGGCGATCACGTCGGCGCCGATAACGTCCGACACCTTCGTGCCGGCCTTTATCGCGATGCCCTTCATCTCGTCGCGGTAGCGCGCGGGGTCTTCGCCGCCCTCGCCGGTGTTCGACTTGCCGCCGATGCGGTTCATCGCGATCGCGAGGTTGGTGTGGGCCTCGGTGCTGATCGAGCCGAGCGACATCGCGCCGGTGGCGAAGCGCTTCACGATCTCGCTCGCGGGCTCGACCTCCTCGACGGGAATCGCCTTCGACGGATCGATGCGGAACTCGAACAAGCCGCGCAGCGTCATGTGGCGCTTCGACTGGTCGTTGATCAGCTGCGCGTATTCCTTGTAAGTCTCGTACTTGCCCGAGCGCGCGCTGTGCTGCAGCTTCGCGATCGCGTCCGGCGTCCACATGTGTTCTTCACTGCGGTTGCGCCATGCGTATTCACCACCGGTGGCCAATTTTTCTTGCAAATCTTGTTTGCCGCCGAAGGCTTTGGCGTGC
>JAKJFB010000094.1 GCA_022705125.1 Pseudomonadota bacterium | reverse complement strand
CTGGTGCAGACGCGGCTGATGGACCTGGCGTTTCGCGTGCACCCGCTGCTCTGGCTGCTGGGGCCGCTCGCGGGTGCGGTGATTGCCGCGTTGCTCGGCGTGTTCACCTGCCGTCGCGTGGTGGACACGCCACCGGTGGTGGTGCTGCGCGAGCTGGCCTGATCAGCGTCGCACGGTTTCGCGGCGCTGCTGGCGCTGCGTGAGCACGAGGTACTGCTCGAGCTGCCTGGCGCTGGCCGGAGCAAGGTTGTCGAGGCGCGCGCCGACCACGGTGTGGCGGCTGCTTGCGGAACTCGAAGCTGCGCGCCTCGAGATCGCAGCCGATATCGGGCTGCCCCGGGATGCTCAGCAGGCAGTTGCGCAGCAGCGGGCTCCCGCGCAGGCTGTCGCTCAGGTTGCCCTGGCAGCTGAAGCCGAGGCCGTTCTGCGACAGGTTCAGCACGGTGCAGAGCAGGCGCTCGCCGTCGGGGCCGCGGATGCGCAGGCGCACGCCGCTGTCGGCGTCGAGCGCAAGGCGGAAATGGGTGCGGCGCTGCTTGGCCTGCACGCTGTCGGGCAGCGCCAGGCGGTAGGCGGGCAGGCCGTCGATCTCGTCGATGCTGATGGACTTGACCCAGCTGTGGAAGCGCACCGGTATGCCGCGGCGCACGCTGCTGATCTCGACCTCGTCGCCGGGCGAGATGAAGTATTGTCCGTGCGCGGGGAACAGTTCGTCGATCAGCACGTAGCGCTCGTGCGGGTCCACCTTGAGGATCAGGCTCTGGTAGACGCTGTCGGCGCGCCCGGGGAAGCGCACGTCGACGAAGCTGCGCTCCTCCACCATCTGCTGCAGGCGGATCACGGTCTGCTCGAAACTCGCGCGCAGTTCGGCATCGGGGGGCGCCGCCTCCTCGGCCTTGTGCCTTCCCAGCAATCCGCTGAACAGCTTTCTCAGTCCGTCTACGGTCATGCGTTTCGCCATCGGTTCGAGCGCGGCGGGGGGACGGGCACGGGGACGCGAGCGGCTCCCGTGCCCGGGCCGGTCAGGGCAGCAGGTGAGCGACTGCGTCGCGCTCCTCGGTGAGCTCCTGTTCGGTGGCCTGCATTTTCGCGCGCGAGAAATCGTTGATGTCCGCACCCTGCACGATCTGCCAGTCGCCGTCCTTGCACACGCAGGGGAAGGAGTAGATCAGGCCCTGCGCGATGCCGTAGCTGCCGTCCGAGGGCACCGCCATCGACACCCAGTCGCCGTCCGGCGTGCCGAGCATCCAGGTGCGGATGTGGTCGATGGCCGCCGAGGCCGCGGAGGCCGCCGACGAGGCGCCGCGCGCCTTGATGATGGCGGCGCCGCGCTGCTGCACCGACGGGATGAAGTCGTTCTCGTACCAGCCGCGGTCGACCAGCTCGATGGCCGCCTTGCCGTTGACCTTCGCGTTGTACAGGTCGGGGTACTGCGTCGAGGAGTGGTTGCCCCAGATCGTCATGTGCGTGACCGCGGTGACCGGGTTGCCGGTCTTGTTCGCCAGTTGCGTGATGGCGCGGTTGTGGTCGAGGCGCGTCATCGCGGTGAACTGGCGCGGGTTGATGTCCGGCGCGTTGCGCTGGGCGATCAGCGCATTGGTGTTGGCCGGGTTGCCGACCACGAGGATGCGGATGTCGCGCGCGGCGGCGGCGTTGATTGCCTTGCCCTGCACCGAGAAGATCGCGGCGTTGGCTTCGAGCAGGTCCTTGCGCTCCATGCCCGGGCCGCGCGGACGGGCGCCGACCAGCAGCGCGTAATTCACATCCTTGAAGGCTTCTTCGAGCTTGTCGGTGGCAACGACACCGGCCAGCAGCGGGAAGGCGCAGTCCTCGAGCTCCATCGCCACGCCGCGCAGTGCGTCGAGCGCGGGCGTGATTTCCAGCATGTGCAGGATCACCGGCTGGTCGGGACCGAGCATCGCGCCCGAGGCGATACGGAACAGCAGGCTGTAGCTGATCTGGCCGGCGGCGCCGGTGACGGTTACGCGAACGGGCTTTTTCATCTCGGGGGTTCCTGTCGACTGGGAGGGAAAACGGCGGCCGGGCCGCACGCGGAGGGCGCCGATTGTAGCGCCTGGCCCCACCTGAGCCAACACGTAACCCTCGGCATGAATGCCGACCCCCAAGCAATGTAGAATGCCCGCCCGAACCAGCACCCAGGAGAAGCCCCGTGGCCCCCGCGGACCCGCGCAAGAGCCGCACCGAGTTCAACAAGCTGCAGAAGCGACTGCGGCGCAACGTCGGCCGCGCGATCGAGGACTACCGGATGATCGAGGCGGGCGATCGCGTGATGGTCTGCCTCTCGGGAGGCAAGGACTCCTACGGGATGCTCGACATCCTTTTGAACCTGCAGCGGACGGCGCCGGTTCCCTTCGAGGTGGTCGCGGTCAATCTCGACCAGAAGCAGCCCGGATTCCCCGAGGACGTGCTGCCGCGCTACCTGGATTCCATCGGCATCGAGTACCACATCCTCGAGCGCGACACCTACAGCATCGTGAAGTCGGTGATCCCCGAGGGCAAGACCACCTGCGGGCTTTGCTCGCGCCTGCGCCGCGGCAACCTCTACAGCTTCGCGCGCGAGATCGGCGCCACCCGGATCGCGCTCGGGCACCATCGCGACGACATCATCGAGACGCTGTTCCTGAACATGTTCTTCAACGGCAAGCTGAAGGCCATGCCCCCGAAGCTGCTCAGCGACGACGGCGACAACGTGGTGATCCGTCCGCTCGCCTACTGCACCGAAGAGGATCTCGCCGAGTACGCGGCGTGCCGCGGCTTCCCGATCATCCCCTGCAATCTCTGCGGCTCGCAGGAGAACCTGCAGCGCCAGGCGGTCAAGGAGATGCTGCGCGACTGGGAGCGCACGTATCCCGGACGCATCGAGTCGATCTTCGCCTCGATCGCCAACGTCGCGCCCTCGCAGCTCGCCGACACCACGCTGTTCGATTTCGCCTCCCTGCGCGCGCGCCCGCGCGCCGAAGCCCTGATCCGCGCCGTCAACGTCGGCTGAGCAAGCGCCATCCGCGTCGGCGCGGGTGTCGCGGCACCTCGTCAGCTGGCCCGGAAAATGCTTGTGCTGATCCGAACCGTGATCCCGCGCTGATTCCGTCAATTTCCCGTCGCCCGGCCCGATGACCGTGGTATGCCGGGTGCGGATCGGGCCGGATCGGCAGCCGGCAGGAGGGCGCGATGGTCGAACGAGCGGATATCACCCAGGTCCTGGCGCAGATGCGCGCCATCCAGGCGCAGATGCAACGCCCCCTGCACGAGGTGGCGCCCGGGCGCATAGAGCCCGGTCAGCTCGCGCGCCCGCAGTCCCCGGCGCCGGCCTTCGGCGAGCTGTTCAGCCAGGCCATCGACAGCGTCAACGCCGTGCAGCAGCAGGCCAACACGCTGCGCGAGGGTTACGAGCTCGGCCAGCCAGGCGTGAGTCTCACGCAGGTCATGGTCGCGGCGGAAAAATCCAGCGTCGCCTTCGAGGCCATGACGCAGGTGCGCAACAAGCTGGTCGATGCGTACAAGGAAATCATGAACATGCCGGTCTGATGCCGGTCTACGCGCAGGGGGCCTGAGGGGGCATGGCAGATACCGAACAGGACGCCGGTTCGCAGTTGCCGGCGGTGGCGGGGGGTGGCGCCGGCGGCAGCGCCGCGTACGTGGCGCCGCTCAATCCCTATGTCGCCGGCATTGCCGGCCTGTCGATTCCGCGGCAGGTGGGCGTGATCGTCGGCCTGGCGGCCAGCGTGGCGCTGGCGGTGTGGCTGGTGCTGTGGACACAGGGCTCCGACATGCGCCCGCTCTACGGCAGCCTGGAGAACCTCGATGGTGCCGCGGTGGTCGGGGTGCTCGAGTCCAACGGGATCCGTTATCGCATCGACGAGAACAGTGGCGCGCTGCTGGTCGAGTCCGCGCGCTTCCACGATGCGCGCCTGCTGCTCGCCGAGGCCGGGATGCCGAACCAGCGCGCGGTCGGCTTCGAGATGCTCGACAAGGAGCAGGGCATCGGCACCAGCCAGTTCATGGAAACCGCGCGCTATCGCCACAGCCTCGAAGGCGAGCTCGCGCGCACCATCGGCAGCATCGCCAGCGTGCGCGCCGCGCGCGTGCACCTCGCGATTCCCGAGCGGTCCGCGTTCGTGCGCGACCAGCGCCGGCCCAGCGCCTCGGTGCTGCTCGAGCTGCAGCCCGGGCGAACGCTGCAGGAAGGACAGGTGCGCGCGATCGGCAACCTCGTCGCCTCCAGCGTGCCGGATCTCGATCTCGCGGACGTCACCATCGTGGACCAGAAGGGCAAGCTGGTGTCGAATTTCGGCGACGACGCCGAGGCGGTGGCCGCCACCCGGCAGCTCGCCTACACCGCGAAGCTCGAGGACCAGCTGGTGCAGCGCGTGCACCGCATCCTCGATCCCATCGTCGGCGGCGGGCGCTACAAGGCCGAGGTGACGGCCGACGTGGATTTCACTGCGGTCGAGCAGACCGACGAGATCTACAACCCCGATCTCCCGGCGCTGCGCAGCGAGCGGCGACTCGACGAGCAGCGCGTCCCCGGCGATGCCGGCGCGGGCATTCCGGGCGCGCTCAGCAACCAGCCCCCCGTTGCGGGCGCCGCACCCGAGGTGGTGACTGCCGCGCCGGCCGGGGAGCCCGCGGCCCCGGCGGCGCCGCGCAACGTGCGCACCGAGTCGACGCGCAATTACGAGGTCGACCGCTCGCTCAGCCACACCCGCCACCAGGTGGGCAACGTGCGCCGGCTCACGGTGGCCGTGGTGCTGGACGATCGCGTGCGCGTGAACGCCGACAGCGGCGAGCGCGAGAACCTGCCGTGGGACGATGCTGCGCTCGAGCGCGTGACGACGCTGGTGCGCGATGCCGTCGGCTACGATCCGGCGCGCGGCGACAGCGTCAACGTGGTGAACGCGGCCTTCTTCGACCTGCCGGCGACGGAGTCGGCGCTGGAGGCGGTACCGTTCTGGCAGCAGGACTGGTTCCTCCCGGTGGTGCGCCAGGTGCTGGCGGCGCTGCTGGTGCTGGCGGTGCTGCTCGCGGTGGTGCGGCCCGTGCTACGCTCGCTCAGCAGCAACGTGAAGCAGTTGCGCGCGCTCGAGGACCGCCATCGCGAGGAGCGGGTGCGGCTTGAGGCGACGACGCAGCAGCGGGTGAGCGAGGGGCAGGGCGAGGCGCTGCTGCTCGCGGCCCCGGGACGCGAATACCGGGCGCGGTTGTCGGCGGTGCAGTCGATGGTCGAGAGCGACGCCGAGCGCGTGGCACAGGTGGTGCGCAAGTGGGTGCGTGACAGTGAGTGAGGAAAAGGCCGGTATCGAGCACCTCAAGCCCATCGAGCAGGCGGCGATCCTGCTGCTGTCGGTCGGCGAGTCGAACGCCGCGAGCATCATGCGCCACCTCACGCCGAAGGAATTGCAGAAGGTCGGCGCGCAGATGGCGAACATGAGCGACGTGAAATCCGCGGACGTGGCGCTGGTGATGGAGCAGGTGCTGGTCGAGGCGGGGGCGGCCACGGGGCTCGGCGTGGGCACCGAAACCTATATCCGCAACGTGCTGATCGAGGCGCTCGGCGAGGAGCGCGCCGCCACGGTGATCGACCACATCCTGATGAGCGACAAGACCAAGGGGCTCGAGGGACTGCGCTGGATGAATCCCAAGCTGGTCGCGAACACGATCCGTGGCGAGCACCCCCAGATCCAGGCCGTGATCCTGTCGTACCTGTATCCCGAGCAGGCCGCCGAGGTGCTGGCGCAGTTCCCGGACAAGGCGCGCACCGACCTGCTGATGCGCATCGCCACGATGGAGACCGTGAACGCCTCGGCGTTGCAGGAGCTGAACAAGATCGTCGAGGGCGAGCTCACCGGTTCGGGCCTGCCGCAGGGACATTTCCTCGGCGGCGTGAAGTTCGCCGCCGAGATCATGAACAACTTCGAGAGCGCGGCCGAACAGCAGCTGATGGACCACATCAAGGAGGCGGACGAGTCGCTGGGCAACAAGATCCAGGACCTGATGTTCGTTTTCGACGACCTCAAGAACGTCGACGCCCAGGGCATCCAGGCGCTGCTGCGCGAGGTGTCGTCCGACGTGCTGGTGCTCGCGCTGAAGGCCGCCGACGACGAGCTCAAGCAGAAGATCTTCGGCAACATGTCCAAGCGTGCCGGCGAGCTGCTGCGCGACGATCTCGAGGCCAAGGGGCCGGTGCGCGTCAGCGATGTCGAGAACGCGCAGCGCGAGATCCTCGCGGTGGCGCGGCGCATGGCCGATGCCGGTGAGATCACGCTCGGCGCCAGCGCCGAGGCGATGATATGACCGTGGTGCGCCCGGAGGCGTGCCGGTGAGCCAGCAACGACGCATTCCTGCCCGCAACGGCGCTTCCTACGCGGCGTGGACCCTGCCCGCGGTCACCGAGGGCGTGGTGCTCAGGGCCGAGAGCGCCGGTGGGCGGCGTATCGACGCCGGCTCGGCACCGGCCGAGATGGTGCGCGGGGAGTCGTTCCAGCGCGAGCTCGAGGAGAACATCAGGGCCGGCCGCTATGCGCGCGGGGTGAGCGCGGCCGAGCTCGAGGCCATCGTGCGCCAGGCCGCGGAGGAAGGGCGCCGCGAAGGTTACGACGAGGGCTGCGCGCGCGGCCGGCAGGAGGGCTACGAGGCGGGCCACACCGAAGGCCTGGCGGCCGGACGCAAGTACCTGGAGGAGGCCGCGGGGCGCTTCGCCGGGCTGCTCGAGAGCCTGCACCGGCCGCTGCTCGGACAGGAACAGGAGCTGCGCGAGGCCGTGCTGGAAGTGACGGCGCAGATCGCGCGGGCGGTGATCCGCGCCGAGCTGGCGATCCAGCCGCAGAGCGTCGCGCACGTGATCGAGGAGGCGCTGGCGGCGCTGCCGCTCGGCGCGCGCAACGTGCGTGTGTATGTCAGCGCCGCCGACCGCGCCTTGCTGGAGGACTTCGGCGCCGGCGAGGCGGTGCCGGCACTGCTCGTCGATGCAACGCTGGCGCCCGGCGATTGCCGCGTCGAGTCTGCCGAGTCGCTCGTGGATTTTCGCCAGTCGGCGCGCCTCGGCGCGATTCTCGAACAGTTCCTCGGCCGCACCGGCGCGGCTGCCGGGGGCGCATGAGCGAGAGTGCGCTCGCGCAGTTCGTGCGTGCCGCCGGGCGGCGGATCCGCCATGACTGCGCCGCGGTCGCCGAGGGCACGCTGACCCGCGTGGTCGGCATGACGCTGGAGGCAACGGGATTGAACTGCGCGCTCGGCCAGCGTTGCCTGATCCGTGCGCCCGGCGTGCCCCCCGTGCAGGCCGAGGTGGTCGGTTTCAACGGCGAGCGCGTGTTCCTGATGCCCGCGGCGCGGGTCACCGGGCTGCGCCCGGGCCTGCGCGTGCGACCCGTCGCGGAAGCCGCCGAGTCGCCGGGCGGCGACGGGCTGCTCGGGCGCGTGCTCGACGGTTCGGGCGAACCGATCGACGGGCACGGCCCGCTCAGGGAGGTGCATTACACCGCGCTCGACGGGCGTCCCATCAATCCCCTGCACCGCGCGCCCATTCGCCGCCCGCTCGACGTGGGCGTGCGCTCGATCAACGCCCTGCTGACGGTCGGGCGCGGCCAGCGGCTCGGCATCTTCGCCGGCAGCGGCGTGGGCAAGAGCATGCTGCTCGGCATGATGACGCGTTTCACGGAGGCCGACGTCACGGTGGTCGGGCTGGTCGGCGAGCGCGGTCGCGAGGCGCGCGAGTTCATCGAGGACATCCTCGGCGAGGAGGGCATGCGCCGCGCCGTGGTCGTGGTCTCGCCCGCCGACGACGCGCCGCTGATGCGCATGCGCTGCGCGCGGCTGGCGACGCGCATCGCCGAGGATTTTCGCGATCGCGGCCGCGACGTGCTGCTGCTGATGGATTCGCTGACACGTTACGCGCAGGCGCAGCGCGAGATCGGGCTCGCGGTCGGCGAGCCGCCGGCGACGCGCGGCTACCCGCCCTCGGTGTTCGCGCGCATTCCCGACCTGGTCGAGCGCGCCGGCAACAGCGAGGAGGGGCGCGGCTCGATCACGGCCTTCTACACGGTGCTCGCCGAGGGCGACGACCTGCAGGATCCGGTTGCCGACGCCGCGCGTGCGATTCTCGATGGCCACGTGGTGCTGTCTCGGGCGCTGGCCGAGGAAGGACAATATCCGGCGGTCGATGTCGAGGCCTCGATCTCGCGCGCCATGCCGGCGATCACGACACCGTCGCACCGGCAGGTGGCGCAGGAGTTCAAGAAGCTGCACGCGCGCTTCCAGCAGAACCGCGACCTGATCAGCGTGGGCGCCTACGCGGCCGGCAGCGACGAGGACACGGACCGCGCGGTGGCGCGCATGCCCTCGATGCGCCGCTACCTGCAGCAGGCGCTGGACGAACGGGTCAGCTTCGACGCCAGCGTCGCGCAGCTCGACGCGCTGTTCAACTCCGGCACGGAAGCGCGCGCCGCGCCGCCCGCAACGCGTCGCATCCTGCGGCCCGCTGCCGAGGCGCAGGGCAGCGCCCCGTGAAGCGTTCCCAGCGCCTGCAGACGCTGGTGCAGCTGGTGCAGCTCGCCGAGCGCGGCGCGCGCGAGCGCCTGGCGCAGGCCAACCGCGAGCTGCTGCGGCGCGAGCAGCAGCAGCAACAGCTGGAATCCTACGAACAGGAATACGCCACTCGCTGGCTCGAAAGCGGTCGCCAGGGCATTGCCGGGGCGCAACTGGCGCAGCTCGGCGCGTTCCGCGCCAGCCTCGCCGGCTCGCTGGCGATCCAGGAGCGCGCGGTTGGCACCGCGCGCGAGCAGTCCGTGCTGAGTGCCGCGCAGTGGCGCGCGGTGCGCAACCGCCAGCGCATGTTCGAGGATCTCGCCGCGCGGGCGCGCGCCGACGAGGAGCGCGAGGCCGCCCGGCGCCTGCAGAAGCTGATGGACGACCTGCCGCGGCGCATCGATCCCCTGGACGCGGAGCCCGGGACGTAAGGGACGCTGGCGCGGCGGTTGCATAGGTCCGTCCAACGCATGGCGCGCCCGGAGACCGACGATGCCCCCAGCTGTCCTGATTCCTGCCGTATTGTCGTTGCCTGTCGCGGGCGATGTGCGCGCGCCACCCCCGGCGGGTCCTGCCCGCGTGGCGGCCAACGGCGCGGATCC
>JAKJFB010000949.1 GCA_022705125.1 Pseudomonadota bacterium | reverse complement strand
AGCGCAGGCCAGATAGGTGGACAGGGCCATGATGCCGGCGAGCTTTTCCGGGTGTCGCAAACCCGTCTGCAAGGCGATCACGCCGCCCTGTGAGAAACCCGCGAGCAGGATGCGATCAGCGGCAATGCCCTTGCTGCGCTGGTCGGCAATCAGTTCCTCAATCAGCGCCTGGCTGCGGCGCACACCGCTCTCGTCGGCGCGTTTGTCCAGCTCGGCAGAGACGATGTCGTACCAGGCGCGCATGACATAGCCGCCGTTGATGGTGACTGGCATCGTTGGCGCGTTGGGGAATACAAAGCGCACGCCGTGCCCGGTGGGCAGATTCAGCTCGGGGACGATGGGGACGAAATCGTTGCCGTCAGCGCCAAGGCCGTGCATCCAGATGACGCAGGCGGTGGCAGGTGAGTCGGGTTCGAGGGTGATGCAGTCGAGCATGAGCGGGCGGCAGAAAGCGGGCGCCGTTACCGACGCGATTGCCCGATTTTATGGACGCGGGAATC
>JAKJFB010000948.1 GCA_022705125.1 Pseudomonadota bacterium | reverse complement strand
AAGTTCCTGCCGGGCACGATGAACGGCGACATCTGGTGGTGCCAGGGCTATTCCGAGCCGGGCGCCGGCTCCGACCTGGCCGGCCTCTCGACCCGCGCCGTGCGCGACGGCGACCACTACATCGTCAACGGCCAGAAGACCTGGACCACCCTGGGCCAGCACGCCAACATGATCTTCTGCCTGGTGCGCACCAACAAGGAAGCCAAGGCGCAGGCAGAAGCCGCCAGCGCCACCAAATCCGCGTTTCTCGCCAACATGAGCCATGAGCTGCGCACACCGCTCAACGCGATCATCGGCTTTTCGGAGATCATGAGCCGAGAAATGTTCGGGCGCATCGGCGTCCCGCGCTACGCCGACTACATCAAGGACATCGGCGACAGCGCGCAGCACCTGCTGCGGCTGATCGAGGACATTCTCGATCTCTCCAAGGCCGAAGCCGGCAAGATGGAGCTCGAAGAGGCGGAGATCGATCTTGCGGCGTCGGTCCATTCCGCATGCCT
>JAKJFB010000947.1 GCA_022705125.1 Pseudomonadota bacterium | reverse complement strand
CCCCGCGGCACTCGAGGCAGCCGCGCGAGGTGAGCACACGGCATACCCCGCGTTCTTGGATTGCCAGCTCTATCAGCGCTCGGCCGACATCTTCCTGGGCGTGCCGTTCAACATCGCCTCCTACGCACTGCTCACGGCCATGGTCGCCCAGGTGACCGGGCTGCGGCCGGGGCACTTCGTCCACACCCTCGGTGACGCCCACCTCTACCTCAACCACCTCGACCAGGCCCGCCTGCAGCTGACCCGCACCCAGGCATCAAGGCCCCCATCGCGGTCTGACCGGCGCCAGAGGAGACTGGTCCTATGACGGTTGGCATGATCGCGGCGGTGTCTCGCAACGGTGTCATCGGCGACGGCGTCCGGATGCCCTGGCACCTGCCTGAGGACCTCGCTCACTTCAAGCACACGACGATGGGCCATACGTTGCTCATGGGGCGGCGGACCTTCGACTCGATCGGCCGAGCGCTGCCGGGGCGGCGCAGCATCGTCCTCACCCGCAACAC
>JAKJFB010000946.1 GCA_022705125.1 Pseudomonadota bacterium | reverse complement strand
GGTGCTGGGTGGCCCTGGACCGGCAGCGCAGCGTGTGCAGAGCCAGGTACACCTCACCCATGTCCTGATCCACGGACTGCCCCTGCCGCTTGACTTCGTCGACGAGTGCGTCGAAACGGGAGTACAGGTAGGCGATGCGCTGCCAGAAACACGTGGAGCGCTCGTAGGGCAGCAGATCCATCGCCAACTGCCATCCGTCGCCGGGTTGGCCGAGCATGCGGCTGGAATCCACGGCGACGTCGTCGAAGTAGACCTCGCAGACGAAGAACGCGGTGATGGCCTTGTGGTTGGGAGTGTCCGCGTCGCCGGTGCGGGTGAGCAGGATGCATCGGTGCGAGTACTGGGCGAAACTCGTCCACACCTTCTGGCCGTTGATGATCCACTTGTCGCCGTCCTGTACGGCACGTGTGGTCAGCGAGGCCAGATCACTACCGGATCCGGGCTCTGAAAAGCCTTGGCACCATTGCTCTTCGCCGCTGAGCAACTTCGGAACCATCTCGGCGGC
>JAKJFB010000945.1 GCA_022705125.1 Pseudomonadota bacterium | reverse complement strand
GGCCGCCGGGATGCGGAAAGCGTAGTCGCCGGGTCGCACCGGCCGGGCGGCAGCCGGCGGTGTCCGGTCGAAGCGGCACCGGCAGCCCGATACCAGTCGTGACCTGCGCACGACGCAGCCGTCACACCGTCAGGGCAGGATGGGAGCGGCCTGTCCCTTCCCTGTCCTGCATCCCGGGAGCCCGTCATGCGCACCGCCCTCGTCAGCCTCGTCCTCACCACCCTGCTGCTCGCCGGCGTGCCGCTCGCCGACGCCGTCGCGTGGACCCGCCACGCGCACCGGCCCGGCCGGGCGGACGTCCACGCATCAGGGCGAGGCGGGCTGCGCCGATGGCAGCTGCAGCGGCAGCAGCACGACGACCGGCCCGCGCGGAGCGACGCGCACGCGCTCGGGGTCGGTCAGTCGCTGAACCCTTGCCGACTCGACACCCGGCCGTCCACGCCTTGCGAAACCGCTGCACGCGTGCCTGACTCACCGCGGCAGGCCGCCCGGGGAGGTTCCGACAA
>JAKJFB010000944.1:275-508 GCA_022705125.1 Pseudomonadota bacterium | reverse complement strand
TGGCACCCGTGCACGCAGATGAAGGATCACGAGTCCGTGCCGCTGCTGCCGATCGTGCGCGGGCGCGGCGTCTGGCTCGAAGACGCCGATGGCCGGCGCTATCTCGATGCGATCAGCTCGTGGTGGACGAATCTCTTCGGCCACACGCACCCGGCGATCAACGCCGCGCTGAAGGATCAGCTCGATGCGCTCGAACACGTGCTGCTCGCCGGCTGCACGCATGCACCGGTCAT
>JAKJFB010000944.1:0-249 GCA_022705125.1 Pseudomonadota bacterium | reverse complement strand
CGACAACGGCTCCAGCGCGATCGAGGCCGCGCTGAAGATGAGCTTCCACTACTGGCTGAACGTCAGCGGCCGCCCGGACAAGCGCCGCTTCGTGACGCTCGCCAACAGCTACCACGGCGAGACGCTCGGTGCGCTCGCGGTCGGCGACGTGGCGCTGTTCAAGCAGACCTATGCGCCGCTGATCGTCGAGGCGCTGACCGTGCCCTCGCCCGATGCATATCTCGCCGGCCCCGGCGAGACCGCCCTCGA
>JAKJFB010000943.1 GCA_022705125.1 Pseudomonadota bacterium | reverse complement strand
TGTAGCTCTCGAACTGCTGGCGCAGCGCCGTCTTCAGGATCTTTCCGGTGGCGCCGTGCGGGATGGCGTCGATGAACTGCACGTCGTCGGGCATCCACCACTTGGCGATCTTGCCCTCGTAGAACGCCAGCAATTGCTCCTTCGTGACCTCGGCGCCGGGCTTCTTCACGACGATCAGCAGCGGCCGCTCGTCCCACTTCGGATGATGGACGCCGATAACCGCAGCTTCCAGCACCTTCGGATGACCGACAGCGAGGTTTTCGAGGTCGATGGACGAGATCCATTCGCCGCCCGACTTGATCAGGTCCTTGGTGCGGTCGGTGATGCGCAGCATGTGCAGCTCGTCCATCACCGCCACGTCGCCGGTGCGCAGCCAGCCATCGGCGGTGAACTTGTCGGGGTCGGCGGCGCTGCCGAAGTACGCACCGGTGATGAACGGGCCGCGCACCTGGATCTCGCCCATCGTGTGGCCGTCGGGCGGTGCGTCGGTGCCCTCGTCGGTGCGGATGC
>JAKJFB010000942.1 GCA_022705125.1 Pseudomonadota bacterium | reverse complement strand
GGGCGATGAATTCGTCGTCATGCTGCGCGACCTGTCCGCCAGCAGGGAGGGCGCGGCGGCCGTGGCACAGCGCATTGCCGAGAAGCTGCTGCAGGCCCTGGAAGAACCGTTTCAACTGGGCGGCCACCTGTACCAGGGGGCCGCCAGCATTGGCGCCACACTGTTCTGTGCGGATGTGGACAGCGCCACAGACCTGCTGCGCCGCGCCGACATTGCCATGTACCAGGCCAAGGCCCGGCGCGGCAACGCCCTGTGTTTCTTCGACCTGCGCCAGGCGCTGGCCAGCGACCAGCTGGTGCTGCACTACCAGCCACAGTGCACGGCAAGCGGCGATGTGCTCGGGGCCGAATGCCTGGTGCGCTGGCAGCACCCCGAGCGCGGCCTGGTGCCGCCGGGGCAGTTCATCCCGGTGGCGGAGGGCAGCGATCTCATCCTGGGCATAGGCCAATGGGTGCTGCGGGCGGCATGCCGGCAGCTGGCCGCCTGGGCCCATCAGGCCGACTGTGCGCGGC
>JAKJFB010000941.1:250-512 GCA_022705125.1 Pseudomonadota bacterium | reverse complement strand
GAAGCCGTACTCGCGACAGAAGCACTCGAATACCCCGTTACGCAACAGGGACAATTCAGCCTGCTTGCGTCCTACCGCTGTGGTGATGATCCTGATCTCGTTGACGCGGTACGGATCGGGCGCCGCTACGCGCAGCGCGTAGAGCGTTTCCGTGATGACTTGCGGGGTCATGCCGCAGGCTGCGACGAGGATGCGTCGTTCTGACCCATTTGGGGCGCTCATGTTGCTGAAAATCCTTGGAAATCAGACGCATCGTAGCCAA
>JAKJFB010000941.1:0-240 GCA_022705125.1 Pseudomonadota bacterium | reverse complement strand
TCGGGTGATCGCAAGCTTGCGATCGGATTCGCGGCGATTGGCGTCGGCAATGAAAGCGCGGGGCGGCCTCGTGGGTCCGGCTTTTCAGCCGAACCATCACTGTGAGTCCCGCCGTGGGTTCTACCGTGGGCCCGCATTTATGCGGACAGGTTCATGTCCGAGGGCACCCGTCGGCATGAATGCCGACCCACAATCACGGGTCCGGCTTCAGCCGGACAAATGTCCGAATGAACTCGCCCC
>JAKJFB010000940.1 GCA_022705125.1 Pseudomonadota bacterium | reverse complement strand
TCGATGCCCTTGAACCGGACCCCGGGCTCCTCCGTCACCTTCCCGACCACCCGGGCATCGGGGACGATCGATCGGATCACGGGCACGCTTGCCGCCGGCACGACGAAGGCATAGCCCATGCCCATGTTGAAGGTGCGGTACATCTCCACGTCGCCGATGCCGCCGGTCTCCTGCAGCCAGCGGAAGATGGCCGGGACCTCGAGCGGGTCGGTTATGGAGAACCCGTACCCCGAGAGCCTTGAAAAGTTCAGGAGGCCGCCGCCGGTGATGTGGGCCAGGCCCTTCACCCGGCCGGCCTTCAGCTGCGGCAGGACGGTGCGGATGTAGATGCGGGTCGGCGCCAGCAGCGCCTGCGCCAGCGTCTGGCCGTCGGCGAACGGGCAGGGGGCGTCCCACGCCAGCCCCGAGCGCTCGACGATGCGGCGGATCAGCGAATAGCCGTTGGAGTGCGGGCCGCTGGACGCGAGGCCCAGCACCACGTCGCCGACTGCGATGTCGGCGCGCGGCAGCAG
>JAKJFB010000093.1:8757-9147 GCA_022705125.1 Pseudomonadota bacterium | reverse complement strand
CAGGGGTTCCTTGCCGGCTGGAACGGTGAGTCAGCCATGGTGCGCGCCCGCGAATCTGAGGGCGCGATATTCCCACCGCGCAAAAATGGCTGTCAACCGCAGCCGGCCGACAGCCATGGCGGCGCCGTCCTCAGAGCGGAGTGACGGACAGCTTGATGGTCTGCGTGACTTCGGCGTGCAGCTGCAGGTCGATGTCGAACTCGCCGGTGTTGCGGATCACGCCGGTCGGCAGGCGCACTTCGCTCTTGCCCACTTCGGTGCCCGTCGCGGTGATCGCATCGGCGATGTCGCGGGTGCCGATCGAGCCGAACAGCTTGCCTTCGTCGCCGCAGTTGGCCTTGATCGTGACCACGAGGCCCGCGAGCTTCTCGGCGCGCGCCGTAGCGGCTG
>JAKJFB010000093.1:0-8691 GCA_022705125.1 Pseudomonadota bacterium | reverse complement strand
CTTGCGCTCGGCGGCGGCTTTCTCGAGCTCGGCGCGACGCGCCTCGAAGCGCGCGATGTTGTCGGCGGTCGCCGAAACGGCCTTGCCGTAGGGGATCAGGAAGTTGCGGCCGTAACCGCCCGCTACCTTGACCTGGTCGCCCAGGTTGCCCAGTCCACCAACTTTCTCGAGCAGAATGACGTTCATTGCTATCGTCCTCACCAGATTCCCGAATTCATCGACTTCAGCCGCCCGGCTTTTTCAGCCAGCGGCCGCGTATATCCAGCCAGCTGTCCATCGCGGCCAGTACCACGATGAACTGCTTGAGCGGCGCCAGCACCAGCAGCGCCGCATAAAACAATCCCAGCCACCCGCCGCGTCCGCGCGCGGCGGCGAGGGCATGCACCAGCCCGATGCCCGCGAACAGCAGCGGCAGCAGCGGCACCCAGGCCCACAGCCGCAAGCCCCCGCCCAGCGCGCCGAGGCCGAAGGCCGTCAGCAGCAGCGCCAGCACCTGCACCCGGTCGAGGCGAAGCGCGTGGAACTCCACGCGAAAGCCGCCCGGGTTGTACAGCGCCGCCTGCCACCAGCGTGCGACGATCAGGCAGATCACCAGCGTCACGCCGAGGATCAGTCCGAACATGCCGGCGATGTCGCTGGCCCCGGGGGCCGTGAGCGCCACCGTCGCCTCGCCGCCCTTCTGCGCCGCCTGTTCACCGATACCGGCCATCAGCTCGGCAAACAACTTCTCGACCTGCGCGAGATAGCCGCGCCCGATCGTGAGCAGGCCGCCGCCCAGCACCAGGCCTAGCAGCGCCGAGGTGCACAGCGCCCACGACCATGACACCGTCAGGCGCAAGACCCCTGCCACCACCGTGATGCCGAGCAACGCGGCCACGGGCATGATCTCGCCGAAGTACGCCACCACCGCTGCCGGCAACAGGGCCCAAAGCATCACGAAAGCGCCTTCGCGCACGCCCTTGCGCAGCGTGACCAGACCGACCACTGCTGCCCCGAGCCAGAAGAACATGGGCAATACGACCGCCATCGTGGAAACCAGAATGGCTTCCCGGCGCCCGCGCATCACGTACTCGGCAAGGGCACGCATACCTTGAGTTCCGGACCCGCCCGCGGGCGGGCCGCTGTCAGCGGTGCTGGTCCGTGTAGGGCAGCAGCGCCAGGAAACGAGCGCGCTTGATCGCGACGGACAGCTGGCGCTGGTAGTTCGCCTTGGTCCCCGTGATGCGGCTCGGCACGATCGTGCCGGTCTCGTTGATGTATTCGCGCAGGACGTCGAGATCCTTGTAGTCGATCTCTTTCACGCCTTCGGCGGTGAAACGGCAAAACTTGCGACGACGGAAATAACGGGCCATTGGCCTGACTCCTCGATTCTACTGATACCTGAGTGGGAAACCGGTCGCGACTTACGCGGACTCGGCTTCTTCTTCCGCGGGCTCGTCCTCGCGCTCCTGGCGCGGGCGGCGACGCTCGCCGTCATCGCCACGGCTGCGGCGATCGCGACCTTCGCGCTCGGCGCGCATGATCGGCGATTCGTCGGTGACCGCTTCGTCGCGGCGGATGATCAGGTGGCGCAGGATCGCGTCGTTGAAGCGGAAAGTCGTTTCCAGCTCCTTCATCGCGTCATCGGAAGCTTCGACGTTCATCAGCACGTAGTGTGCCTTGTGAACCTTGTTGATGAGGTGCATCAGCTGGCGACGCCCCCAGTCTTCCAAGCGGTGTACCTTGCCGCCGTCCTTCGTCACGGCCTGGGTGTATCTTTCGATCATGCCAGGCACCTGTTCGCTCTGGTCCGGATGGACCAGGAACACGATTTCGTAGTGTCGCATTGTCACTCCCTGCGGTTTGAACAGCCTCCCGCAACGGCGGTGAGGCAGGGATTTCCCCCGCGGCTGGCGCAAGGGAGGGCGGATTCTAGAGAAGTGGACCCGGCGGCGCAATCCGGGCGGGGTAAATTGTGCAAAATTCGCTCAGGTGCGCTGGCGCCGGGCCTCGTAGAGGAACACGCCGGTGGCGACCGATACGTTGAGGCTGCTGACCTCGCCGCACATCGGGATCGAGGCGAGGTGATCGCAATGCTCGCGCGTGAGGCGACGCATGCCGCTGCCCTCGGCCCCCATCACCAGCGCCACCGCGCCGCGCAGGTCCACCGCGGCGATGCCCTGCCCGGCCTCGCCGGCGGCGCCCACGATCCACACCCCGGCCTCCTGCAGCGCGCGCAGCGTGCGCGCGAGGTTGGTGACGCTGACCAGCGGCACCACGTCGGCCGCGCCCGAGGCCACCTTGCGCGCGGTCGCGTTCAGCGGTGCGGAGTTGTCGCGCGGCACGATCACCGCGTGCGCCCCGAAGGCATCCGCCGAGCGCAGGCACGCACCGAGGTTGTGGGGATCGGTCACGCCATCCAGCACCAGCAGCAGCGCCGGGCCCGCGAGCCCCGGCAGCAGCTCGTCGAACAGGTAGCTCTCGTCCAGGGCCGCGGCGGCGCGCACCTCGGCGACCACGCCCTGGTTCACGCCGGGCGCGAGCCGGTCGAGCTCCTCGCGCGGGAGTTCGCGCACGGCGATGCCCTGCGTGCGCGCCACCGCCAGCAGTTCCTCGAGGCGCCGGTCACGCCGCCCGCGCAGCACCGCCAGCGATTCCACGCGCTCGGGGCTGCGCTTGAGCAGCGCGGCCACCGCGTGCATGCCGTGGATGCGTTCGCGCTCCTTCACCGGGGCCTCCTCAGCGCCGGCGCCGGCGCGACCCGGAGCCGCCGCGCTCCTGGTCCCGAGGCTTGCGCCCCTTGCCCTCGGCCTTGCGCTCCTTGCGCGCTCCACCCGCTGTGCCACCCGGCGCGCCGTCCTCGTCGATCAGCAGGTCGACCTTGCGCTCGTCGAGGTCCACGCGCGCGATGCGCACGCGGATGCGATCCCCGAGGCGGTAGACACGGCGCGTGCGCTCGCCGATCAGGCGGTGGCCGGAGGCATCGAAGTGGTAATAGTCGTTCTGCAGGCTGGAAACGTGCACCAGCCCGTCGGCATAGACCTCCTGGATCTCGACGAACAGCCCGAAGCCGGTGACGCCGCTCACCACGCCGTCGAACACGTCGCCGACGCGGTCCTCGAGGTATTCGCACTTCAACCAGCTCATCACGTCGCGCACGGCCTCGTCGGCGCGCCGCTCGGCCATCGAGCAGTGCTCGCCGAGCTCGACCACCTGCTTGAGCTCGTAGGGGTAGGACTTCTGGCGCGCGAGGGGTTTCGTGCCCTCGACGCGGCGCACCTGGGTGCTCTCTTCCGGCGCGCGGATCACCGCGCGGATCGCGCGGTGCACCAGCAGGTCGGGGTAGCGGCGGATCGGCGAGGTGAAGTGCGCATAGGCCGGGTAGTTCAGCCCGAAATGGCCGAGGTTGTCGGGCTGGTAGCGCGCCTGGGAGAGCGAGCGCAGCATCACCGTCTCGATCACGTGGCGATCGGGGCGCTCCTGCACCGCGGCGATCAGCTGCTGGTAGTCGCCCGGCTGCGGCTTGTCGCCGCCGCGCAGCGACAGCCCGAGCTCGCCGAGGAACTCGCGCAGCGACTTCAGCTTCTCGCCACCGGGCCCCTCGTGCACGCGGTACAGCCCGGGCATCTTGTGCTTCTGCAGGAAGCGCGCGGTGGCGACGTTGGCCGAGAGCATGCACTCCTCGATCAGCTTGTGGGCGTCGTTGCGCTCCACCGGCACCACTTCCTCGATCTTGCGGTCGGGGCCGAACACGATGCGTGTCTCGGTGGTCTCGAAGTCGATCGCGCCGCGCTCGTCGCGCGCCGCGCGCAGGGCGCGATAGAGCGCATGCAGGGTCTGGAGGTGCGGCACCAGTTCCGCGGCGATGCCGGCATCCTCGCCGGCCAGCGTCGCGGCCACGCGGGTGTAGGTGAGCCGCGCGGCCGAGCGGATCACGGCCTCGAAGAACCAGTGCTTGCCGAGCGCGCCGTCACGCCCGATTTCCATCTCGCAGACCAGCGCGAGGCGGTCGACATCGGGCTTGAGCGAGCACAACCCGTTCGAGAGCTCCTCCGGCAGCATCGGCACCACGCGCCCCGGGAAATAGACCGAGGTGGCGCGCCGGCGCGCCTCGGCATCGAGGGCGGTGCCGGTCTTCACGTAATGCGAAACGTCGGCGATCGCCACCCACAGCCGCCAGCCGCCGCCGCGGCGCTTCTCGCAATAGACGGCGTCGTCGAAGTCCTTGGCGTCCTCGCCGTCGATGGTCACCAGCGGGGTGGCGCGCAGCGTGCCGAAACGCTTCGCCTTGTCGCCACGCCTGGGTTCCGGCGCGAAGCCCGCCGCCTCGTCCGCCACCTCCGGCGGCCAGGTGCAGGGGATGTCGTACATGCGCAGCGAGACGTCGATCTCCATGCCCGGCGCCATGTGATCGCCCAGCACCTCGACGACGCGCCCGGTCGGCGGTGCATCGGTCGCCGGCTGCGTCAGGATCTGCACCGTGACGTACTGCCCCTCGCGGGCATCGCCGCAGTCGGCGTCGCGCACCAGCACCTCGTGCTGGATGCGCGGGTTCTCGGCCACCACGTAGTTCACGCCCTGCGCGAGGCGGATGCGCCCGACCATGAGCTCGGTGTTGCGCTTGAGCACCTCGACGATGGTGCCCTCGCGGCGCCCGCGCTGGTCGGTGCCGCTGGCGCGCGCCAGCACCTCGTCGCCGTGGAAGACCTGGCGCATCTGCCGCCCGTGCAGGTACAGGTCCTCGCCGCCCTCGGCCGGCACCAGGAAGCCATAGCCCTCGCGGCTCGCCTGCACCTTGCCGCGCACGAGGTCCATGCGCGAGACCGCGCCGTAGGCGCCGCGGCGGTTGCACATCAATTGTCCGTCGCGCTCCATCGCGCGCAGGCGCCGGCGCAGGGCCTCGCGCCGGTCCTCGGCCTCGAGGTCCAGCTGTTCGGCCAGCTCGTCCAGGGTGAGCGGTACGCCGGCCCTGTCGAGCGTGGCAAGGATGAACTCGCGGCTCGCGATCGGGTTGTCGTAGCGTGCGGCTTCGTCGGCCTGGCGCGGGTCGCGCTCGCTGCCGGGTTTCTTGCGTGGGGCCAAGGGTGTTCTCCAGGATGCGGCATGGCCGCGATATAACGTGCGCGCATTATACGCACAGGGATTGACACAGCGGATGCCGCTCAGTAGAGTGCGCGCCCTGTTCGCGGGAGAATTTCCCGCCAGCCCCTAGGCCCAGGTGGCGGAACTGGTAGACGCGCTAGCTTCAGGTGCTAGTTATCGAAAGGTAGTGGAGGTTCAAGTCCTCTCCTGGGCACCATCTCTCTTCTCGACGTTGTGTATTTCCGGCGCCGGACAGCATCGCTGCCCGGCGCCGGGATGTTTTTTCCGTCGGCGTCGTCCCCGCTACTTCACCCCATGCATCAGGCGATTGATCAGCGGCGCGCACAGGAAATAGCCGCCACCGATCAGCAGTGCGAGCCACCACAACTGCGTGAAGGTCCCGGCGTATTGCGCGAGCGATCCGGCCGCGCCGTGCCCGCCGCCTCCGGAAGCCACCGCGGCGATCAGGCCGGCGAGATAATTCGCCATCGCGGTCGACAGGAACCACCCGCCCATCGCCATGCCGACCTCGTGCCGTGCCGCCAGCTTGGTGACCATCGACAGCCCGATCGGCGACAGGCAGAGCTCGGCCATGGTGTGGATGAGGTAGGTCAGGGCCAGGAACAGCCAGATCACCTTCGCCCCCGGCGGCGTGGCCTCGATCGCCAGCGCCAGCAGCAGGAAGCCCAACCCGGCCCCGATCAGCGCGATCGCGAACTTGCGCGGAATGGAGGGGTTGCGCCCCCGGCGGTCCAGCACCGGCCACAGCATCGCGAACAGCGGCGCCAGCAGCAGGATGAACAGCGGGTTGGCCGACTGGAACAGCGTGAAGTGGAACGGCGCATCGACGAAATCGCGCGCGAAGAAATTGAGCGACGAGCCGGCCTGCTCGAACAGCGCCCAGAACAGGCAATTCGCCAGGAACAGCAGCAGCATCGCGCCGTAGCGCTGCAGCTGCACGCGGTCAGCGCAGCGGATCCCGCTGGCCGTGAAATACGCCACCAGGAACAGCATCAGGCCGACCAGCACGTAGCCCAGCACCGCGCTCTTGCTCAGCAGGAACCACAGCAGCGGCACCATCGCGAGCGCGCCGCCCAACACGACCAGCACGGGCCTGGCGCCCTCGCGCCCGGACGGCGCCTTGCCGATATGGCCGAGCATGCCCGCGAGCAAGTGGAACAGCACGATGCCGAGCACCATGCCGAGGCCAGCCGCCAGGAAGCCGTACTGGTAGCCGAACCTGGCGCCGACAACGGACGCGCAGACGATCGGCGCGACGAAGGCGCCGGCATTGATGCCCATGTAGAAGATCGTGAACCCGGAATCACGCCTGGCGTCCTGCGGCGCGTAGAGCGCACCGACCATGGTGGAGATGTTGGGCTTGAACAGGCCGTTGCCGGCCACTATCACGGCCAGCCCCACCAGGAACCACTGCAGGTCCGGGATCAGCAGCATGCACATGCCCGCCGCGATCAGCGCGCCGCCGACGATGATCGATCGCTGGTAGCCGAGGTAGGTATCGGCGATGTAACCGCCGAGGATCCCGGTGGCGTAGACCAGCGCCGTGTAACCGCCATAGGTGAGGCTGGCCTGCGCATTGGCCTCGCCCTCGGGCAGGTGGCCGAAAAAGGTCGCGGCCACGTATACCGCCAGCAGGGCGCGCATGCCGTAGTAACAGAAGCGCTCCCAGAACTCGGCGCCGAACAGCATCCACAGCGGCCTGGGGTGCCCGAGTATCTCGCCGGGGGGCGGGGGGATGAACTCGTGCCTCGGTGTGCCGCCCGCCGCCATGCGCGTCTCCTGCGTTGCTGTTCGTGGTGATGCACCCGCAACGACGGCATGTGCGTCCGGGTGTGTTTAGCCTGCGCCCGGAGGCAAGTCAATCGATGCCGGCATGCGCGCGCGCCCCGCATCGGGCGTGGCGCTGGGCCATAATCGGCGACTCCGGCGATCATTCAGGAGCTGTGCATGACGAAGAGCAAGAGGGAGCTGCGCGAAAACATATTCCCCAGCGCGCGCGAGGACGCCGCGACGTCGCGCCGCAAGGCGGGGCGATACAGCGGCAATGCCTACCGCCTCGCGTTCACCGACACGGAGTTCCTGCTGCGCGAGGAACTTCGCCCGGTGCGCTTCCAGCTCGAGTTGCTCAAGCCCGACCTGATCCAGCAGGAGCACGGCATCGATTCCACGGTGGTCATCTTCGGCAGTGCGCGCCACGCGTCGGCCGAGCGGGCCGAGGCCGAGCTCGCCGCGGCGCGCGACGCGGTCGCGGCCAGGCCGCGCAGCCCCCTGGCGAAAGCCGCGCTGGCGCGCGCCGAGCGCGGGCTGCACAACAGCCGCTACTACGAGGAGGCGCGCAAGCTCAGCGCGCTCATCACGCGCAACAGCGAGCACATCGACGGCTGCCGGCTGGTGGTGGTGACGGGCGGCGGACCGGGAATCATGGAGGCGGCGAACCGCGGCGCGCACGAGGCCGGCGGCAAGAGCATCGGCCTGAACATCGTGTTGCCGATGGAGCAGGAGCCCAACCCCTACATAACGCCCGAACTGTGCTTCCAGTTCCACTACTTCGCGCTGCGCAAGATGCACTTCCTGATGCGCGCGCGGGCCCTGGTCGCATTTCCCGGCGGCTTCGGCACGTTGGACGAGTTGTTCGAGGCATTGACGCTGATCCAGACCGGCAAGTCGACGCGCGTGCCCGTGCTGCTGTTCGGGGAGGAGTTCTGGCGCCGGCTGATCGACTTCGACCTGCTGGTCGAGGAAGGCAATATCGCGGCCGAGGACCTCGGGCTGTTCCGCTACGTGGAGAGCGCGGAGCAGGCCTGGCGGGAGATCGCGGATTTCTACAGCCTGGGCTGCCCGGCAACCCTGCCGTGAAGCGCGCAGGGAGCGGGTCGGCCAGCGAATTGCGGAATGACGCAACCCTTCCGCCCCTGCGACAGGACGAGTCCGGGCAAACAAGCAGGGCCGGCGGCACCATCCGCCAACGGCTGCCTTCAGGAAGGTGCCACGGGCTGGTGGCCCGCGGCCGCGGTCAGGGGCGGCGCGTCCGTGCGCCGCCGGATCTCACCAGCGCTTCGGACGGCGATCGCCGCCACCGCCGCCGCCAGGACGGCGGTCTTCGCGGGGGCGCGCTTCGTTCACGCGCAGCGCACGGCCGTTGATCTCGTGGCCGTTCAGCTTGTTGATGGCATTGGTGCCCTCGTCGTCGGAGGACATCTCCACGAAACCGAAGCCCTTCGAACGATCGGTTTCACGATCCATCACGACCTTTGCCGAGGACACGTTCCCGTAGGTCTGGAACATCTCGAGCAAGTCGTTGTCCCGAACGGTGTAGGGCAGGTTTCCAACGTAGATATTCATTCGCTTCATCATCCTGGCGCCGTGGCAGACTGGAAGTGCTAATACCCCGACGCCCGAAAGAAAGCGTTAGCACCAGTGAAAACCGGACTCTCGACGAGTCCGGCCCGGCGCATTCTAACTGAAAATGCAACTACGTCCAGCACCCGGGGCTTGACAGCCGGGCAACGGGCGCTCCGGGAAACCGGGCCTCAGGCCCGGCCGAACGGGTCGCGCAGGATGATGGTCTCGGTGCGGTCGGGTCCGGTGGACACGATGTCCACGCCGACG
>JAKJFB010000939.1 GCA_022705125.1 Pseudomonadota bacterium | reverse complement strand
AAGGCGGCGTCAACCCTGCGGTGCTGACGCCGATACTGCACTATGACGGCGCGCCGATCACGGCGCGCTTCCTCATCGATTCCATCGGTTCGCGCATGAGCGCGGCCAATGCGATCCGGGAGATCGCCGAATGACCTACATTCTCAAGCCGAAACTGCATCACCCCGAATTGCCGACCAACGCGCTCGGCCTTACGCGCCGCGACTATGAGGGGCGGATATCGACACTCTGCGCCGGTTGCGGCCATGACTCCATCAGCGCCGCGATCGTTCAGGCCTGCTTCGAACTCGACATCGCCCCGCATCGCCTGGCGAAGATGTCGGGCATCGGGTGTTCATCGAAGACGCCCGACTACTTCCTGGGGCAATCGCACGGCTTCAACTCGGTGCACGGGCGCATGCCGTCCGTGCTCACGGGCGCCAATCTCGCCAATCGTGATCTCATCTATCTCGGCGTCTCGGGGGACGGGGACTCGGCCTCTATCGGTCTCGGCCAGTTCGCCCATTCCATCCG
>JAKJFB010000938.1 GCA_022705125.1 Pseudomonadota bacterium | reverse complement strand
GAAGGAAGGTTTCTAGCATCATCCCGACCCGGATGTCAGGTTCCGCGTAGGTCCGGCTTCAGCCGGACAATCTCCGGATAAATCCGGACCTACGCGGGACAATGTCCGGGTGAATCCGGACCGGCAGAGGACATTGTCCGGCTGAAGCCGGACCCACAAGAAACACAACAGCAGCGGAGGAGAGGAAAATGAGTACGGAACTCGAGGGCAAGCGCATCCTGGTGACCGGCCCCACGGGCCAGGTGGCGCGTCCGCTGGTGGCGGCGCTGGCGCAGCACAACGAGGTCTTCGGGCTGGCGCGCTTCAGCAAGGCCGAGGATCGCGAGGCGATCGAGGCGCTGGGCGCGAAGACCATCGCCACCGATCTCGGGACCGGCTCGCTGGAGCAGGTGCCGCAGGATCTCGACTACGTGCTGAACCTCGCGGTCGTGAAGACCGGCGACTGGGCCTACGACATGCGCGCCAACGCCGAGGGCGTGGGCCGGCTGATGCTGCGCTGCCGCAACGTGAAGG
>JAKJFB010000937.1 GCA_022705125.1 Pseudomonadota bacterium | reverse complement strand
GCGCCGCGCTCATCTCGCCACCGCAATCGCGACTGGCGTCGCTCCCACGGGAGACATCGCGGCGCATCGGGGGGCCGTAGGAGCGACGCGAGTCGCGATCGGCGCGTCGGTCCGCGCCGCGCTCGCCTCGCCACCGCAATCGCGACTGGCGTCGCTCCCACGGGAGGCATCGCGGCGCATCGGGGGCCGTAGGAGCGACGCGAGTCGCGATCGGCGCGTCGGTTCGCGCTGCACTCGTCTCGCCACCGCAATCGCGACTGGCGTTGCGCCCACGGGAGGCATCCTGCCAGTGGTGCCAGTACAGGACCACCTCTTCGCGCTCGGGTGCCAGGTCGACCAGCTCGCCGCGCGCAAGGTGCGCACGTGCCTGGATCTCGGGGACGAATCCATAGCCCAGGCCGGCGAGCGCGAAGGCCATGAAGCCCTCGGACGAGGGCACGACGTGGTGTGGATAGCGCCGCGAATCCAGCCCGAAGTGGCGCAGCAGGAAGGCCTCGTGCATGTCGTCGTGGT
>JAKJFB010000936.1 GCA_022705125.1 Pseudomonadota bacterium | reverse complement strand
ACCCGCGGCTCCATCGCGCGATCCTCGTTCGCCCTGCAGAGATCAGGAATTCGCCGGCCGGCCCAGCAACGCGAGCCAGGGCATTGGGGTCGGGTCAGCACACGTCGCCGAACCGGCCAGCGAAACTTGTCTCTATTCGCCCTCAGCGGCGTCCTTGGCCTCGTCGTCGGTCGGCGGCGAATACATCGCATCCGCCACCGCGTTGGCCTTGGCGCGGATGCGGTCCTCGATCTCCAGCGCCACGGCGCGGTTCTCTTTCAGGAACCGGCGCGCCGCTTCCTTGCCTTGGCCGATCTTCTGCGAACCGTAAGCGTACCAGGCGCCGGACTTATCGATGATGCCGGCTTTGACGCCGAGCTCGATCAGCTCGCCCATCTTGGAGACGCCTTCGCCGTAGATGATGTCGAACTGCACCTGCTTGAACGGCGGCGCGACCTTGTTCTTCACGACTTTCACGCGGGTTTCCGAACCCACGACTTCGTCGCGTTCCTTGATCTGGCCGGTGCGGCGAATG
>JAKJFB010000935.1:266-514 GCA_022705125.1 Pseudomonadota bacterium | reverse complement strand
GGCCCTTGCCGTGCGCGACCTCATCGTGCGCTTCGACGTCAAGGGCGGACTTTTCCACCGCACGCAGCAGCGCGTCCACGCGGTGGAGAAGGTCTCCTTCGACCTGATGCCGGGCGAGACCCTGGCGCTCGTCGGCGAAAGCGGTTGCGGCAAGTCGACCACCGCGCGCGCCATCATGCATCTCTCGCCCTTCAGCGGCTCGGTCAAGGTCGAAGGGCGTGAAACGGCCGGCCTGGCCGGCGACGCCC
>JAKJFB010000935.1:0-242 GCA_022705125.1 Pseudomonadota bacterium | reverse complement strand
GTGACCTGGTGGGCGAGCCGCTGGTGATTCACGGCCTCGCTTCCGGCACGGAGCTGAAGGACCGCGTCGCCGACCTGTTCCAGCGCGTCGGCCTGCCGAAGGAACACATGGCGCGCTATCCGCACGAATTCTCCGGTGGCCAGCGCCAGCGCATCTGCATCGCCCGCGCACTCAGTCTCAACCCGAAGATCATCATCGCCGATGAATGCGTCTCCGCCCTCGACGTCTCGATCCAGGCGCAG
>JAKJFB010000934.1 GCA_022705125.1 Pseudomonadota bacterium | reverse complement strand
CGCGGCGCCTTCGACCATAGCCGCATCGACCACCTGCCCCTGACCTGTGGTTTTTGCTTCGATGATCGCCGCGAGGATCCCTAGCGCCAGCAGCATGCCGCCGCCGCCGAAATCACCGATCAGATTGAGCGGGATGGTGGGGGCCTCGCCCTTCTTGCCGATGGCCGCCAGCGCACCGGACAGCGCGATGTAATTCAGATCGTGGCCAGCGGATTGCGCCAGAGGACCATCCGCACGCGTGCCTCGCGCACCATGGCGAGCGCCTGCGCCTCGGCCTCGTCCGCATCCTCGATCAGCGCATCCGCGCCGCGCACCAGATCGAGCGCCGCCGCAATACCGTCAGGATGTTTGAGGTCCAGCGCGACCGAGCGCCGTCCGCGCCGCGTGACGTCATACTTGGCGGGACGCGGCACGCCCAAACCGCTCGGCTCCAGCCGGTCGATCACGGCAATGTCCGCGCCCATGTCTGACAACAGCATGCCGCACATCGGGCCAGGCCCGATGCCGGAAAACTCC
>JAKJFB010000933.1:277-516 GCA_022705125.1 Pseudomonadota bacterium | reverse complement strand
CCTGCGCTACAAGGCCAACCAGGCGGAGGACATGCGCACGATGACCTGCCGCAACGTCCGCCAGGAAGTCTCGATCGCCTACAACGAAATGCGTGCGACCGACGAGCAGCTGGTCTTCCTGGACCGTCACCAGACGTCCATAGAAAAGGCTCGCATGGCCTACCGGCGCCAGTTCGATATCGGCCAGCGCACCCTGCTCGACATGCTCGACACCGAGAACGAGTACTTCATGTCGCGGC
>JAKJFB010000933.1:0-248 GCA_022705125.1 Pseudomonadota bacterium | reverse complement strand
ATCTCCTACACGCGCGCGCTGGCCGGCACCGGCGCGCTCGTCAGCGCGCTGGAGCTCGGCAACGACCTGCACCCGATGGAACGACCGGGCACGGACGAGGAGGCACCGGACATGGCAGCGGTATGTCCGCCCGAACCCGACGTGGCGCCGCTCATCGACAAGGACGCCATCTACCGCGAGGCAATCCGCAAACAGGGTGAACTGCAGCACCTGGTGGCACCTGAGGCGCCGGCCGCAACACCGGCGGA
>JAKJFB010000932.1 GCA_022705125.1 Pseudomonadota bacterium | reverse complement strand
ATTCGTGCGCGAGAACAAGGAAGCGATCATCACGGCGATCTGCGCCGATTACGGCAACCGCTCGCGCCACGAGACGCTGTTCGCCGAGATCTTCACCGCGATCGACGGTGTCGACCACGCATTGAAGCACCTGAAGCACTGGATGAAGCCGCAGAAACGCCCGGTGGACCGCCGCAACTTCCTGGGCGCGAAGAACCGCGTCATCCCGCAGCCGCTCGGCGTGGTCGGGGTGATCGTGCCGTGGAACTTTCCGCTCAACCTGAGCATCCTGCCACCTGGCACGCCTGCTGATCGAGAAGCTGCCGGCCTATTTCCCGCCGGACAAGCTCGCGGTCTTCGAGGAGACCGGCGGTGTGGGCGTCGAGTTCTCGCGCCTGCCCTTCGACCACCTGCTGTTCACCGGTTCGAGCCAGACCGGGCGCAGCGTGATGGCCGCCGCGGCGCAGAACCTCTGCCCGGTCACGCTGGAGCTCGGCGGCAAGTCGCCGGCCATCGTCTGCGACGACTACCCGCTGGC
>JAKJFB010000931.1:260-518 GCA_022705125.1 Pseudomonadota bacterium | reverse complement strand
ATGAAGCCCGACACATTGATCGCGATCGCGCCAAGCTCTTGCTCGATCGGCGTCAGCGTCGCGGCGATCGCCGCCGAGAGCGGGATCGATTTGGCGTTGGCCAGTGAGCAGAAATCACCGCCCGGGCAGCAGATGATATCCGACGCCATGTCGATATTCGCGCGCGCGAGCCCGCGCGAATCCAGCGCACTAAACAGCGCGTGCAATTTGGCGCGCGGCACGTGCGGCAAGATCAGGTTCTGGTGATAGGAGACGCGA
>JAKJFB010000931.1:0-250 GCA_022705125.1 Pseudomonadota bacterium | reverse complement strand
CTCGCTGAAGCTGAAGCGATCGGCCAGATCGGCGATAAAATCCATTTCCGCGTCCGTCGCATCGCCCGGCGCGACGCCCTCACGCTTCAGGCTGATGGTGACGGCGGCATAATCGCCATGGCGATGCGCCTTGATGTTGCGCTTCTTCCATGCGTGGAAGTTCGGATCGACCACGAGTGTCTTCGACGCCGGCTCCGACCAGCTTTCCAGCGGCGGATCGACAAAGAACTTGGCCACGCGATCCAACGCA
>JAKJFB010000930.1 GCA_022705125.1 Pseudomonadota bacterium | reverse complement strand
CCACTTGGACGAGTCGACCATGACGGGAACCCGGCAGATGTCCGGCTCGCTGGCCACCAACTTGAGGAAGCGGTCCATGGCCGCGACCCCGTCGATCATCCCCTCGTCCATGTTGACGTCGATGATCTGGGCGCCGGCCTCGACCTGCTGCCGGGCGACGGTGAGGGCGGCGCCGTAGTCGCCGGCCTGGATGAGTTTGCGGAAGCGCGCCGAGCCGGTGATGTTGGTCCGCTCGCCGACGTTGACGGGGGTCGTGCCGCAGCAGCCGCCGATGATGTTGACCAGGCCCGACGACGCGAACTCGCCGACGACGCCGGACATGGTCTCGGGGCTCTCGTCGTATTCACCGAACGCGTTGGGCAGCCCGGCGTTGGGGTAACACGAGACGAAGGTGTCGGCAACCCGGGAGAGCTCAGCGACATAGGGACGCATCTCGTCGGCGCCGAGGGCGCAGTTGAGGCCGATCGCCAGCGGCCGGGCGTGGCGGACGGAGTTCCAGAAGGCCTCGGTGACCTGAC
>JAKJFB010000092.1 GCA_022705125.1 Pseudomonadota bacterium | reverse complement strand
CACCGGACAGAGCTTTATAGGCTCCATTTCGAAGATCTGGCCCTTGTAACCGAAGTAATCGCCCTTCATCAGGCCGCGGATGATCTCGATCATCTCGTCCATGCGCTGACCGCGCTTCTCCCAGGGGATCTGGCAGGCCTCGAAGTCTTCCGGCCACGGGCTCAGGCCCACGCCGAGGGCGATGCGGTTGTTGCTGAGCACCGCGAGGCTGGAGAGCTGCTTGGCGACGATCGCCGGCTGGCGGATCGGCAGTTTCACCACCGAGGTGGTGATGCGGATCTTCGTTGTGACCGCGGCCGCCGCGGCCATCGCGATGAAAACCTCGAGGAAGGGCACGCCGTCGAGGAAGTCGCGGCTGCCGTCGTCGTTATAGGGATACTTGGCGTTGCTCTCCTTCGGGTAGCAGATGCTGTCGGGGAACGTGAAACTGTCGAAGCCGAGCTCCTCGGCCGCGCGCGCCAGCGGCA
This sequence comes from Pseudomonadota bacterium, assembly GCA_022705125.1. Next base: position 8,705 of record JAKJFB010000092.1, on the reverse strand, counting down.
GGTACTGGTCGGGGGCGGGCATCGAGGCGTGATAGGCAAAACGCATGGGTAATCCTCTCTCGGGGGGCAGCGACCGCGTGGGCCGCTGGCACGTTGTGTTGTTGTGATTGTACGGCGCGGACACCGCACCGGTTCAGCCGGCATCACCTTAGCGCAACCGCGGGTGCCGGCGTTAGGCAAATCAGACCACAACGATGCTCATGCCGATTCACCCCTTCGAGCGAAGCCGGGCCTCAGAGCGCCGGGGGCAGCTGGGCCAGCAGCTTGCGCGTCATGCGGTCGAGCGCGGCCTGTAGCCGTGCACCCTGCGGTAGGTCACCGGGGAAGGACTGCCGGGCGCTACCCTCCCAGGCCAGCGCGCCGGTCGAGGACGGGAACAGCAGCACGGTGAGCGTGAGCTCGCGGTAGAAGGCCGCATCGGCGATGGTGTGGTCCATCGAGCCGGTGCCGTCGCCCGCGCCGCCGGCGCGCCAGCTGCGGCTGTAGTCGGAAGGCGAGTCCAGCCGGCGTGCGTTGGCACCGACAACGTCGCTCAGGGTGTAGTCAATCCCGAGCGCGCGCTTGTCCCCGGGCAGGGCCGGCGTGTAACCCCGGGCCTGCAGCGCGCCGGTGATGGCTGCGCGTACGGCCGAATCCATCGTGCGCGCCTCGGCCGAGGCGCGGGCGTCGGCCGCCAGCGGTGCGCGCAGGAAACCGAAGGCCTGCTGCGATCCGATGTCCGCCGCCGGATCCTGCACCTGGTGCGTCACGCGCAGGTCGGTACAGCCGCCGAGGCAGAGCAGCACGAGCAGCGCCCGCAGCGCGCGCTTACGCCGTGCGCGGCCTGCCGCTAGACTGGCGCCTGCCGTGCCCCGCCGCGCCGGCCAATGCCGCCGGCCGGGGCGTCCTGCCGTTTCAAGGATATCCAGAGCGATGACTTCCTCCCGGATCCACACGACCCTGCCCGGCATCAGCCTGCGCCAGGCCGAACGCCCCGATGCCGCGCTGGTGCTCGATTTCATCCACAAGCTCGCCGCCTACGAGAAACTGTCCCACGAGGTCCAGGCCACGGTGGGTGACATCGAGGATGCGCTGTTCGGCGCCCGCCCGTTCGCCGAGGCGGCGATCGCGGAGCTCGATGCCGCGCCCGTCGGCTTCATTCTCTGGTTCCCCAATTACTCGACCTTCGTCGGCAAGCCCGGCATCCACATCGAGGACCTGTTCGTTTTGCCGCATGCGCGCGGGCGCGGCATAGGCAGGTGCCTGCTCGCATGGGCGGCCCGCGTGGCACAGGAGCGTGGCTGGGGGCGCGTGGAATGGTCGGTGCTCGACTGGAACGAGCCGGCGTTGCGTCTGTACCAATCTATCGGAGCCGAGGCCAAAACGGAATGGGTGCTGCAGCGCCTCGCCGGGGCGGCGCTGGTGCGGCTGGCCGGGCAATTTCCCGCGCGCGACTGAAGGCATTATGCTGTGGGCAATCCGAGGACCGCGGCCGCCCGCCGCGTCACGCCATGCCACAAGGGAGGACTCATGCCGGACCAGCAGACGTTGCGCGCGCGCCTGATCGCCAAGCGCGATGAGCTCGAGGAAAGGGTGCGGCGCATCGACGCCGATCTGCGCAAGCGCGACGAGCCCCTGTCGGCCGATTTCGCGGAGCAGGTGGTCGAACAGGAAAACCTCGATGCGCTCTACGCCATCGAATCCGAGGGTCGTCTCGAACTGCAGAAGGTCGTGCACGCCCTGGCGCGCATGGATCGCGGCGAATATGCCGTGTGCAGCCGCTGCGGCGGCCCCATCGCGCCCGAGCGCCTCGCGGCCCTGTATTACGCCGATACCTGTATCGGTTGCGCCGACTGAGCAAGGAGCACAGAGCATGGCTGTCGAGACCCTGAAGGCCGATGCGCTGTCGCGCGCCACCGACGCGCAGGCGCTCGGGTTCCGCTCGACCGCGGAGCTGCCGGACGTGGATTCCGCGATGGGGCAGGACCGCGCGATCGCGGCGATCGAGTTCGGCGTGGGAATCCAGCGCGAGGGCTACAACCTCTACGTCGCCGGCCCGACCGGCATCGGCAAGCGCACGCTGGTCGACCAGCTGCTGGCGCGTCACGCGGGTGAGCGCGGCGAGGCGAGCGACTGGTGCTACGTCAACAACTTCGAGGATCCCTCGCGTCCGCGCGCGCTCGCGCTGCCGCCGGGCAAGGGCGTGCAGCTCAAGCGCGACATGGAGAAGCTGATCGAGCGCATGCTGGTCACGGTGCCCAACGTGTTCCGTGGCGACGAGTACCGCCGGCGCATCAGCGACATCCAGGAGGAATACCAGGAGCGCGAGGGCAAGCTCTTCGGCGAGCTCAACGACGAGGCGCGCAGCAAGGGCATGGTGGTGATCCGCACGCCGGGCGGCTACACCATAGGCCCGGTGCGCGAGGGCAAGCTGATGACGCCCGCGCAGTTCAACGACATGCCCAAGGAAGAGCAGGAGCTCGCCAAGAACGTCATCGAGGAGCTGAACCGCAGGCTCAAGTCGATCATCGAGAGCATCCACGACTGGCAGGAGGAGAGCACCGAGCGCGTCAAGGGCATCGACAACGAGTTCATCCACGACATCATCGACCCGATGCTGGCGGCGCTGAAGTCGCGCTATCAGATGTATCCGTCGGTGCTCGAGTTCCTCGGCGCGGCGCACCAGGACATGGCCGAGAACATCTGGGATTTCATGCCCAACGAGCAGCAGGAAGGCAGCACGCCGCTGCGCAAGAAGATCTTCGCGATGGAGCACCTGCGCTACCACGTGAACGTGCTGGTGGACCACGACGGCGCCGCCGACGTGCCGGTGCTCTACGAAGACAATCCCACGCTGCAGAACGTGATCGGGCGCATCGAGCACATCGCGCAGATGGGCACGCTGGTCACCAACTTCAGCCTGATCAAGCCCGGCGCGCTGCACCGTGCCAACGGCGGCTACCTGGTGCTGGATGCGCGCAAGGTGCTGATGAACTCCTTCGTGTGGGACGCGCTCAAGCGCGCCATCCGCTCGCGCGAGATCCGCATCGAATCGATCGAGCGCATCCTCAGCATGGTGTCGACCACCTCGCTCGAACCCGAGCCCATCCCGCTCGACGTGAAGATCGTGCTGGTAGGGGACCGCTACATCTACCATCTGCTGAAGGAATACGACCCGGAGTTCAGCCTGTACTTCAAGGTCAACGCGGACTTCAGCGACAGCATGGACCGCAGTCCCGAGGCCGTGGGGCTGTACGCGCGCGTCATCGCGACGCTGGCGCGGCGCGAAAAGGCACGGGCGCTCTCGGCCGGCGGCGTGGCCCGCGTGATCGACCAGTGCGCGCGCGACGCCGAGGACAGCCACAAGCTGTCGCTGCACCTGGGCGACCTGGTCGACCTGATCCTGCAGGCGGATTTCTGGGCCGCGCGCGAGAACATCGCGCTGATCGAGGCGCGCCACGTCGACCAGGCCATCGCGCAGCGGCGCTTTCGCAACAACCGCTACCAGGAGCTGCTGGCCGAGCAGATCCACAGGGGCGTGATGCTGCTCGCCACCGATGGCATGCAGGTCGGCCAGATCAACGGCCTGTCGGTGATCCAGCTCGGCGATTACGCCTTCGGCAGGCCCTCGCGCATCACCGCGACCGCGCGCCTCGGCGCGGGCAAGCTGATCGACATCGAGCGCGAGACCGAGCTCGGCGGGCCGCTGCATTCCAAGGGCGTGATGATCCTTTCCAGCTTCCTTGCCAGGCGCTACGCGCAGAGCCAGCCGCTCGCGCTGTCGGCGAGCATCGTGTTCGAGCAGTCTTACGGGCGCGTCGACGGCGACAGCGCCTCGATGGCCGAGCTGGTCGCGCTGCTGTCGGCGATCGCCGGCGTCCCGATCCGCCAGGATCTCGCGATGACCGGCTCGGTGAACCAGCTCGGCGAGATGCAGGCGATCGGCGGCGTGAACGAGAAGATCGAGGGTTTCTTCGACGTGTGCGCCGCGCGCGGGCTGAGCGGCACCCAGGGCGTGGTGATCCCGGCCTCGAACGTGCAGCACCTGATGCTGAAGCCGGAGGTGGTCGAGGCGTGCCGCACGGGAAATTTCCACGTCCACGCCGCGAGCGCGGTCGATGACGTGATCGCGCTGCTGACCGGCATGCCGGCCGGCGCGATGCGGGAGGACGGCAGCTTCGAGACCGACTCGGTCAACGAGCGGGTGCGCGCGCGGCTGCATGAGCTGGCCGAGATCGGGCGCAAGCACTCCGGCAGCGGCGATGACAAGGCCGCGGGCAACGGCAAGCCATGAGCGCGCAGGACGGCGGGCAGAAGGCGAAGATCCGCCGCATCATGCTGGCGCTCGACGCGATGAACTGCGAGGCGGCGCTGATGGAGGCCGCGGCGCTGATCGCCGCCAAGCTCGAGGCCGAGCTCGACGCGCTGTTCGTCGAGGACGCGGATGTGTACGCCGTGGCGGACCTGCCGATCACGCACGAGATCTCGCTCGGTTCGGGGCGCGAGCGCGCGATCACCGGGTCCCACGTCGAGCAGGCGCTGCGCTGCCTGTCGCGGGAGGCCGAGCAGCGCTTCAGCGCGGTCACGCGGCGCAGCCGGGTAAAGGGCGAGTTCCAGGTCACGCGCGCGCGTCGCGGCGAGGCGCTGAGCGAGGCGTCGGCACGCGTCGAGCTGCTGCTGATGCAGCCGAGGGAGCGCACCATCGTGCGCGTGCGCATCCAGGAGACGCGCCCGCCGCGGGTGTTCGTGCTCTGCGGCGCCACGCCGGCCAGCACGCGCGCGCTCGAACTCGCCGCACGCCTCGCGCAGCAGGACCACCACGTGCTGGAGGTGATCGCCGCCGGCGAGGTCGACGCCGCGCAGCTCGCCGAGATCGGGAAGACCGGGCTGCGCGTCAATCTGCACCCGCATCCGGTCAATACCGACAGCCTGGAAATGCTGCGCGAGGTCGAGAACCGGCTCGGCAACATGGTGCTGATCGCCGGGGACCTGACACCGGCGAAGGACCGGCGCGCCGTGCTCGAGGAATTGTCGCACCTGCGCTGTCAGGTGCTGCTGGTGAACTGACCCCATATACCCGCACGCCGCGGCGGGTGAATATCCGCAAAGCGCTCTGCTACCATACGGCCACTGTTTCAGTGCCACCAACCGGAGAGAACGGACATGACGATCAAGGTAGGCGACCGCATCCCTTCCGTGAACCTGAAGACGATGGGCGAGAAAGGCCCCGAGAGCATCAGCACCGACGATATCTTCAACGGCAAGAAGGTCGTGCTGTTCTCGGTGCCGGGCGCGTTCACGCCCACCTGCAGCGCGGCGCACCTGCCGGGCTACGTGGTGAACGCGGACAAGATCAAGGCCAAGGGCGTGGACACCATCGCGTGCATGGCGGTGAACGATGCCTTCGTGATGGGCGCCTGGGGCAAGGCGCAGAACGCCGAGGAGCTGCTGATGCTGGCCGACGGCAACGCCGAGTTCGCCAAGGCGCTGGGGCTCACGCTGGACGGCAGCGGCTTCGGCATGGGCACGCGCTCGCAACGTTTCGCGCTGGTTGCCGAGAACGGCGTGGTCAAACACCTGGCGGTGGAGCCGGGCCCTGGCCTCGACGTGTCGGCCGCCGAAAAAATACTCGCCGTACTCTGAACCCGGAGCAACATCCATGAGCGCTCCCGTTCGTGCCGGCGATGCCCCCATCGCCGTCGAGGTCGAGGCAGGCAAGAGCTACTGGTGGTGCAGCTGCGGGCGTTCCGCCAAGCAGCCCTTCTGCGACGGCTCGCACAAGGACACCGGCTTCACGCCGTTGAAGTACGACGCCCCGGAGACGCGCACCGCGTACTTCTGCGCGTGCAAGGCGACGGCCAACAAGCCGCTCTGCGATGGAAGCCACAGCCGCACCTGAGGGCCCTCCCGGGCAGGCGACGGAAACCGTTTTCCGTTCCTGTCCGGTGTGCGAGGCCAGCTGCGGGCTGGCCGTGGCAGTGGACCGTGCCGCGAACCGCGTGGTGTCGGTGCGCGGCGACGCCGAGGACCATCGCTCGCGCGGCTACGTCTGCGCCAAGTCCCAGGTCGTCAAGGATCTCCACGAGGATCCCGCGCGCCTGCGTCGCCCCGTGCGGCGCACGGAGAACGGCTGGGAGGAAATGGAGTGGGAGGCCGCGCTGGCGCTGGTGGGCGAGCGCCTCGCGGCCATCCGCGCCGCGCACGGCAACAACGCCGTCGCGATGTACTACGGCAACCCGAACGGCCACAACTTCGGCGCCCAGATCTACACGCAGCTGTTCATCTCGCTGCTCGAGACGCAGCGTTTCTTTTCCGCCGGCTCGGTGGACCAGCAGCCGAAGAACCTGAGCTGCGAGCTGCTCTACGGCAGCGCGTGGACCTTCCCGATCCCCGATCTCGACCGCAGCGACTTCTTCGTCTGCATGGGCGCCAACTCGCTGGTCTCGCAGGGCAGCCTGATGTCGGCGCCGGACGCGGGCGGTCGCTTCGAGGCGCTGCGCGCGCGCGGCGGCGAGCTCGTCGTGATCGACCCGCGGCGCAGCGAGACCGCGGCAATCGCCGACTGGCACCTCTTCATCCGGCCCGGCACCGATGCGTTCCTGCTGTTCGCGCTGGTCAACCTGCTGTTCGCGAGTGATCGCGTGGACCTCGGCCATCTCGCCGGACGCATCGACGGGCTGGAGCGCCTGCGCGAGCTCGCCGCGCCGTTCACGCCCGAAGCGGTCGCCGGCATCACGGGTGTCGCGCCCGCGGACGTGCGCCGCCTGTGCGAGCGCTTCTGCGCGGCCGAACGCCCGGTGATCTACGGCCGCATCGGCCTGTGCACGCAGGAGTTCGGCACCCTGGCCTCGTGGCTGGTCGACGTGGTGAACCTGCTGCGCGGACGCCTCGACGCCGAGGGCGGGGCCATGTTCCCCCGTCCCGCGACGGGCCAAGGCGAGGACAGCGACTCGGTCGGCCAGCTATTGCGCGGGCGCTGGCGCTCGAAGGTGCGCGGCTTCCCCGAGTACATGTCGATGTTGCCGGCCACGCTGATGGCCGAGGAGCTGGCATGGGACGGCCCGGACCGCGCGCGCGCCCTGATCACGGTGGCGGGCAACCCGGTGCTCAGCGTGCCGAACGGCGACCGGCTGCGCGAGGCGATGGACGGGCTCGATTTCGTGGTCGCGCTCGACATCTACATCAACGAGACCACCAGCCGCGCCGACGTGATCCTGCCCTCGACGGTGCAGCTCGAGCACAGCAACTACGACTTCCTGTTCCAGAGCACCAGCGTGCGCAACTTCGCGCGCTACTCGCCGCGCGTGCTCGCGCCCGAGCCCGGTGCGCGCGACCAGTGGCAGCTGATGCTGGAGATCTGCGGCCGCGTGAACGGGCTGACCGTGGAGCAGCTCGACGCGATGATCTTCGAGGGCCTGGCCGAGCGTGTCGGCGCGCGGCTTCCCGCGGTGGGGGCGGAGCGCGTCAAGGAGCTGGCCGGCACCGAGCCCGGCCCCGAGCGCCTGCTCGACATGATGCTGCGCGCCGGCCCCTACGGCGACGGTTTCGGCGGTGGCGAGGGGTTGACGCTGGCGCGCGTGAAGGCCGCCGAGCACGGCATCGATCTCGGCCCGCTGACGCCGGGGCGCCTGCCCGGCATCCTGCGCACCGAGGGCAAGCGCATCCGGCTGCTGCACCCGCTGCTGGAGGAGGACCTCGGGCGCCTGCACGAACGGCTGCGCGCCGGACCGCCACCGGGGCTGCTGCTGATCGGGCGGCGCCACATCCGCGACATGAACACCTGGCTGCACAACCTGCCGCACTTCGTGCGCGGCAGGAACCGTTGCACGCTGCGCATGCATCCCGGGGACGCCGCCGCGCGCGGGCTTTCCGACGGCGCCACGGCGCTGGTGCGCTCCGCGGCGGCCGAGCGCGCGGTGCCGGTGGAGATCAGCGACGAGATGATGCCCGGTGTCGTGAGCCTGCCGCACGGCTTCGGACACCGCCACGCCGACACCGGCCAGCCACACGCGCAGGCGCATGCCGGCGTCAGCGCCAACGACCTGATCGGCGACGGTCTCGACCTCCCCTCGGGCACCAGCATCGTGAACGGCGTGCCGGTCGAGGTGCGGGCCGCGCCGTCATGAACGCGATTGTGCCGGACGCCGCCGCGGTGCAGCAGGCGCCGGTGCTGGTCGACCGCTTCGGCCGCCGCGTCGATTACGTGCGGCTCTCGGTCACCGATCGCTGCGATTTCCGCTGCGTCTACTGCATGGGCGAGGATATGCAGTTCCTGCCCAGGCGCGAGATCCTGAGCCTCGAGGAACTGCTGGCCGCGGCCGAGGCCTTCGTCGCGCTCGGCGTCACCAAGATCCGCCTCACCGGCGGCGAACCGCTGGTGCGGCAGAACATCGTGTGGCTCGCCGGGCGCATCGCGGCGCTGCCGGGCCTGCGCGAGCTGGTGCTCACCACCAACGGCTCGCAATTGCCCCGGCTCGCCGCCGACCTGGGCACCGTGCTCGCCGGCATCGACGCGGCGCTCGCCGCCGGCTTCGAACGCCTGAAGCTGAACAGCGTGATCCTGCGCGGGCGCAACGACGACGAGGTGCTGGCGCTGGTGGAATTCGCGCGCGCGCGCGATATCGACATCAGCTTCATCGAGGAGATGCCGCTCGGGTACATAGAGGAGCACGACCGCGCGGCGAGCTTCTGCTCCAGCGCCGAATTGCGCGCGATCATCGAAACGC
>JAKJFB010000929.1 GCA_022705125.1 Pseudomonadota bacterium | reverse complement strand
AACTGCCGCTGAAGCAGGGGGCCCCTTCCTTCACCACGGCGTTCATGATCCGGTCCCGGTCCCAGCCCTTCTTCAGGCACTCCGGCCGTACAAACGCATAGTATTTATAATAGGAATGATAAATCTCCGGCGGCGGCGGCGTCAATCTCAGCCCCGTCAGCCCCGCCCACTTCCCGGCCAGGATCTCCGCATTCCGCCGCCGCAGCCGCACCCACTCCGGCAGCTTCGCCAACTGCCGCCGCCCGATGGCCGCCTGCATCTCCGTCATCCGCCAGTTCGTCCCGTGATCCTTGAACGCCCAGGCCTTCTCCCACAGCGCCTCGTCATCCGTAAGCAGCATGCCGCCCTCGCCGCCCGTGGTCATGATCTTGTCCTGGCAGAAGGAAAAGGCCGCCGCATGGCCCATGCTCCCCACCGGCATCCCCTTATAAACCGCCCCGTGGCTCTGGGCGCAATCCTCGATCACCTTCAGATCGTGCTCCTTGGCCAGCGCCAGAATCTCATCCATCGCACAGGGCCA
>JAKJFB010000928.1:284-521 GCA_022705125.1 Pseudomonadota bacterium | reverse complement strand
CCGGCCGTATCAACGAGACGTGGTTCAACGTCCCGAAGGAAGGCATCTATTACGGCTTCTGCCAGGAACTCTGCGGCACGCTGCACGGCTTCATGCCGATCGAGGTCCGGGTGGTGAGCAAGGCCGAGTTCGAGCGCTGGGTGCAGTCCAAAGGCGGCCAGCTCGCGAGCGCTGAACCCGCGCCGGCGGCGCCCGCTGCGCCCACTGCGCCAGCCCCCGATGCGACACCCGCGCCGG
>JAKJFB010000928.1:0-236 GCA_022705125.1 Pseudomonadota bacterium | reverse complement strand
CGACCATGGCGACCAATCAGACCGCTCACGCCGACGAGCACGCGCACGGCGATCACCGCCCGAGCCCGTACAATCCGTTGCGCTGGCTCTTCTCGACCAACCACAAGGACATCGGCACGATGTACCTGATCTTCGCGATCATCGCGGGGATTATCGGCGGGGCGATGTCGGGGCTGATCCGCTGGGAGCTGGCGGAGCCGGGCGTCCAGATCTTCTGGGGCATGGCGGACGCCGGC
>JAKJFB010000927.1 GCA_022705125.1 Pseudomonadota bacterium | reverse complement strand
TCGAGGTGGACATCGGAGTAGTTGAGCGGGCTGCGGTAATGGGCGCGCAGAATGAAGAATCGCAACACTTCCGCGTCGTATTTCTTGAGCACCTCGCGGATGGTGAAGAAGTTGCCCAGCGACTTCGACATCTTTTCGTCGTCGACGCGGACGAAGCCGTTGTGCATCCAGTAATTGACGAACCGGCACTGGTGTGCGCCTTCAGACTGGGCGATTTCGTTTTCATGATGCGGGAACACGAGGTCGATGCCGCCGCCGTGGATGTCGAAACTCGGGCCGAGCAGTTCGGCGCTCATCGCCGAGCATTCGATGTGCCAGCCCGGGCGGCCGCTTCCCCAGGCCGATTCCCACTTCACTTCCTCCGGTTCGTCGTCGCGGGCATGCTTCCACAGCACGAAGTCGAGCGGATCCTGCTTGCCGGCCATGACGTCGACCCGTTCGCCGGCGCGCAGGTCTTCGAGCGACTTGCCGGACAACTTGCCATAGCCGCGCATAGGAATTTCAAACGGTCTGTGGAAAGC
>JAKJFB010000926.1 GCA_022705125.1 Pseudomonadota bacterium | reverse complement strand
GCGGCCGGCCGTTCACCGTCGCGGCGGCGACCTGCAGCTCCAGGGCGAAATGGGTGAAGACGTGACGCACGACGCCGTCGGACCAGCGCCAGGCCGCCTTGACGGGCGGATTGCGTAAGGCGTCGTGACGATCCGGCATGGCCGCAATCCACTCGCTGCCCGGCACTTCCAGCATGCCGCCGAGCAGGCCCTTGGGCGGGCGGCGGCGCAACGCCACCTCGCCGCGCTCGTTCACCATCCAGAAGGCTAGGCCGAAACGCTGCGGGCGCTCGGCCTTCGGCGTCTTGCGCGGATAGCTCTCCTGGTCGCCGGCCTTGAACGCCGCGCAATCCGCTTGCCATGGGCACAGCGCACAGGCCGGCTTGGTCGGCGTGCACAGCGTGGCGCCGAGATCCATGATCGCCTGGGCGTAGTCGCCGGGCCGCCCCTCGGGAAAATCTGGGGGCGTCAGCTGGTCGGCCAGCGCGCGCAGCTCCTCCTTCGCTTTCGGCAGCGGCGTGGCGACACGGAACAGGCGGCTC
>JAKJFB010000925.1 GCA_022705125.1 Pseudomonadota bacterium | reverse complement strand
GCTGGCGTTGCTGCCCTGGCCGCAGGCCCCGGCGCGCGCCGCCGTCGAAGCACCGCAGCACCCGGTCGAGGAGCTGCTCGGCGTGGTGCCGGCCGACGAGCGCGAACCCTATGACGTGCGCGAGGTGATCGCGCGCCTGGTCGACGGCTCGGAGTTCCTCGAGTTCAAGGCCGCCTACGCCCCCGAGACCGTGTGCGGCCATGCGCGCCTGGACGGCCACGCCGTGGGCCTGGTCGGCAACAACGGCCCCATCCAGCCTACGGGCAGCACCAAGGCCGCGCAGTTCATCCAGCTCTGCGACCAGTCCGGCACGCCGCTGGTCTTCCTGCAGAACACCACCGGCTACATGGTCGGCCGCGAGGCCGAGCGCGGCGGCGCCATCAAGCATGGCGCCAAGATGATCCAGGCGGTGGCCAATGTGCGCGTGCCCAAGTTCACCGTGGTGCTGGGCGGCTCCTTCGGCGCCGGCAACTACGGCATGTGCGGCCGCGCCTACGGCCCGCGCTTCGTGTTCTCGTGGCCG
>JAKJFB010000924.1 GCA_022705125.1 Pseudomonadota bacterium | reverse complement strand
ACCAGAGCGAAGCCAAGTAACGATCGCCCCCGTCCCGCCCGCACGTCGCGGGCGGGATCCACGTTGCACATGAACCTGCTAAGCCGTTGATCCGGCCCGGCGCGCCGAGGGCGGGCCTGACGTCGGATTTTTCTGCACCGCCTGCAGTTGCGATCGAAACCGGCTAATCCCGTCGTAGGAGCGGGCCATGCCCGCGACCGACAGCCCCGATCAGAACACCAGCATCTGCGGCGCGAGCAGCAGCAGCGCCCCCAGCACCAGGATCACCGCGCCGCTCAGCAGCTTGAGCCAGCGTCCGCCGCGTTCCTGCAGGCGGCGCTGCCCCAGCGTGATCACGGCGATCGTCACCATCAGCGCGTCGTCGAACACGTAGGCCAGGTTGTAGAGCGCCAGGTAACCGTAGTAGCCGGGGTCGCTCAGCGGGTAGTAGCTGAGTACCTGCGTGTACAGCGCCGGCAGGCCCGCGGTGCACAAGAGTTCGACCAGGTTCACCAGCACCGCGATCAGCGCCACGCCGCCGAGC
>JAKJFB010000923.1 GCA_022705125.1 Pseudomonadota bacterium | reverse complement strand
CGCGATCTCAGCTTTGTGCTCAGCCCCGGAGCGCGCCTGGGCCTGGCGGGACCCAACGGCAGCGGCAAATCCACCCTGCTGCGCATTCTCAACGGCGAACTGGAGCCGGACGCGGGTGAGGTGCGCCGCGCCGACGCGCTGCGCGTCGTCTACTTCGACCAGGAACGCGAACAACTCGACCTCAGCCGCACGCTGCGCGAGGGACTGGGCGCGCGCGGCGATTTCGTCCTCTTCCGCGACCGCCCCATGTCCAGCCTCTCCGGCGGCGAACAGGCGCGCGTGCTCATCGCCCGCCTCATGCTCCAGACCGCCGACGTGCTGCTGCTCGACGAGCCGACCAACGACCTGGACATCCCCACGCTCGAAGTGCTGGAGGACAGCCTCAACGACTTCCCCGGCGCCCTGGTGCTGGTGACGCACGACCGTTTCCTGCTCGACCGCGTGGCCAACGCCGTCCTGGGCCTCGACGGCCAGGGCAACGCGCACCGCGTGGCCGACTACTGGCAGTGGGAGCAGGCGCAGG
>JAKJFB010000922.1 GCA_022705125.1 Pseudomonadota bacterium | reverse complement strand
GCCCGCGCGAAGTGAGCATTCGCGAGCTCTTCAAGCTGCGCGGCCGGCGCTGACGCCGCCGCGGCGCATGGCACAGTCGGGCCATGCTCGCCTACCGTCATGCCTTCCACGCCGGCAACCACGCCGACGTGCTCAAACACCTGGTGCTGGTCCAACTGCTGCAGCACCTGAACCAGAAGGAGAAGGGCTATCGCGTCATCGACACCCATGCCGGTGCCGGGGCCTACCGGGTGGGGGGTGCGAGCCAGCAGCAGGAATGGGTCGACGGCGTGGGCCGGCTGTGGCCGGCCCCGGCCGATGCGCCGCCTGGCGTGGCCGCCTACCTGGAGCAGGTCAAGGCGGTGAATGGCGCAGGGGCACTCAGGATGCTGCCGGGCTCACCGCTGATCGTGCAGCACCAGATGCGCGCCCAGGACGAGTTGCACGCCTTCGAACTGCACCCCACCGACCTGCGCCAGCTGGAGAAGCTGATGGACGGGCTCAAGGGCATCCGTGTGCACCTGGGCGACGGCTACCCGGGCCT
>JAKJFB010000921.1 GCA_022705125.1 Pseudomonadota bacterium | reverse complement strand
GATTGCACAGCATCATCCCGACCGTCGGGTAGATGATCTCGGCCGCGACGCCGTCGCGATCCTGGTCGGCCATGCGGGCGTCCGGATCCCAGCCGCCGCGATGCAGGTCCTCAACGCGGCACTCGCTCTTCCTGATCTCGCGCGGATCCTTGCCCGCCGCCGCCACGATGCCCAGCGGCACCGCAGAGGCCATGCCGTCGATCACGAACACGTCGCCGCCGTCGCTGTCGCGCACCACTTTCGGCGCGCGGTCGCGAAAGGCCGGATCGATGCGGTCGACGTAGCAGTGCGGCGGCTCGGTGACGTGCGAATCGGCCGAGATCAGCCGCGGCGGCAGCGTGTTGCCCAGCGCCGCGGCAGCGGACTTTTCAATGGTCGCCAGGATCGGGTTCGTCACTGCCATCGCACTGCACTCCTGTAATGGTTGTCATGGAGCCCCGCCAGCCGCCTGCCCGCGCGGGAGCCAGCGGAGATTACGCCCGTCGCGCCGCCAGAATAAACGCTTGCGCACGCTTTGTATGGCG
>JAKJFB010000920.1 GCA_022705125.1 Pseudomonadota bacterium | reverse complement strand
GACGGGCAGTGTTCGATGCTGATGCCGCGCCGCTCGAAGATCCCGAGGAGCCGGTACGCGAAGCCGACCTCGGCGTTCATCAGGCTCTTCTCCACGCAGATCATGGAGAAGCCGCGCTTGCCAGCGACGCCGGCGATCTCGGAGCTCTGATCCTCCTCCGCGCTGAGCCGTGCCACGATGCGCGTCCCGGGGTGCTCCGGCTCGTTGGTGTTCTTGATGCAGATCGGCGTCCCGATCTCCCGCACCGGCAGGATCGCCTCGTCGTGCAGCACCGCCGCGCCCTCCGCCATCGGGCGCGGCGCGTCCACGATGCGCGGATCGGCCATCAGGAGCCCCGAGACGTCGGTCCAGTTCTCGTACAGCTCCGCCCCCGCGGCGCGCGCCGCGATGGCGCCGGAGATGTCCGAGCCGCCGCGCGAGAAGGTCTTCACCTCGCCGTTGGGTCCGCGGCCATAGAACCCGGGCATGACGTAGCGGCGAGGCCCGTCCAGGCGCGCCGCGAGCCGCTCGTAGGTCGCCGGCTC
>JAKJFB010000091.1:8906-9195 GCA_022705125.1 Pseudomonadota bacterium | reverse complement strand
CCCGTGCCTGCAGGATCAGCGACTCGCTCGGTGTCCAGCCGATCAGGCCGAACAACGCGGTCTGCGGGTGTTGCGGGCGCAGGTTCAGCACTTCATCGGCCGGCAGCGCGCGGGCGTGGAACGGCACCGCCTCGTGGCAGCGGTGCATCTTCGCATCCGGGTTGTCGGGGTACATGTCGGGGAACTGCGGCAACGGCGCCAGGCGCAGGTGGGTGCTGCGGTGCAGGAAGTCGATGAACGCCGGGATCTGCTCGACGTAGGCATCGATGCGCTTGTCGAGGTGCGGCTC
>JAKJFB010000091.1:3927-8896 GCA_022705125.1 Pseudomonadota bacterium | reverse complement strand
GCGAGGGCTCGCGGATCACGCTCTTCATGTAGCGCTTGGCTTCCCCGGGCGAGTCGCTGCCCCCGGCGGCCTGGATCAGCGGGCTTCCCGGCAGCCACAGCACGCCGCCCGACATCGCCGAGGAACCGCCGTACTGCCCGGTCTTCTCGATCACCAGCACCTCGAGCCCGAGATCGCGGGCACGTACCGCCGCCGTCAGCGCGCCGGCGCCGGATCCCACCACCACCACGTCCGTTTCGTATGCCCAGTTCCCGCTACCCGCCATGCCTTGTTCCACCCCAGTCGATCCGAATTGAAGCCGGCGCGAAGCTTAACCCGGATCGCATCCACCCTAGTACCCCCGAACGGACGAGGCCGGCTGCGCCGGACGCTGCCACGCGAAACCGTCGGCTATACTTGCCCCGGACCATTACCGCGGATCTTCCAGCATGTCGCACGCACACCTGCGCAACGCCATCGCCGCCACCGTGCTCGGTGCCGCGCTTGCCACGCCCGCGGCCGCGTTGCCACTGCTCGGGCCGAGCTGCCTGGAGAAACTCACCGCGCAAACGCGGGCATGGGCCGAATGCACGGAGCGGTTCGACCGTGTCGACAACCGTTGCAGGCAGCCGGCGGCGAAGATGAATGCCTACATGCAGGAGTGCGCGAGCAAGGGCAAGAGCAAGGCCCGGATCGATGCCGCGATGACGGAGGGTTACCGCCAGGCGGGCAAGCGCCCGGTGGGCGCGAAGGGCGACACCCCGAAGGCCCCGGCGACGACGCAATCGCCCGCCACCGCGGAGAATGTGCTCAGCAAGTACGCGCAGGAGCCGCGCAGCGCGCAATAGCCTCGCCCCAGTAGTTGTAGCCCGCAATCCGCGGGGTGCCCGGCAGGTACATCGTCTCCAGCCGCACGATCTCGAAGCCCGCCTCGCGCAGCAGCGCAGGTATGTCGCGGTTGAGGTTGCAGCCGCCGGCGCAGCGCCGCCAGCCCGCGTTCATCCGCTCCTGCCAGCGCCGCACCGGCGCATCGGGCGCCGCACCGTGCTCCAGGAACAGCAGGCGCCCCCCGGGTTTCAGCACCCGCAGCATCTGCGCGAGCGCCGCGCGCCAGTCCGGGATCGTGCACAGCGTGAAGGTCAGCACCACGGTGTCGACGCTGTGGCCGTGCAGCGGCACCTGCTCGCCGGGCAGGTCGAGCCAGTGCAGTTCCACACGCGAGCGCGCCACGTTGTGCCTGGCGAGCTCGCGCATCCCGTGGTTGGGCTCGAGGCCCCACACCAGTTCCACCCGGTGCGGGTCGTAGAGCGGCAGGTTGTGTCCCGATCCGGTGCCCACGTCGAGCACCCGGCCCGAGGCCAGCGGCACGATCTTCAGCCGTTGCTTCGTGACCGGCGAGTTGCCGCAGGCGAGGTGAATGATGCGCGGGAGGACCAGTCGTTCGTAGATGCCCATGGGGCGCAGACTACATGATCTGCACGCCGCGGCGCACGTACTCCTCGACCCGGATGCCGCAGGCACCGTTGGGTACCACGGCCCTGATCAGCCAGCCTTCCATGCCCCCCTGCCCGGATAGCTTCTGCAGGTCGAGCACGCGCTCGGCGCAGGGCTCGTGCTGCTCGTCGCGCACCAGCAGCACGCGCGGCAGATGACGGTTGCGGTAGTTGGTGCTGAGCACGATGCCATGCGCGCCGTTCACCAGCTCCACCACGCTGCCCGTGGGGTACAGGCCGATGCAGCGCACATACTCATCGACCAGTCGCTCGTCGTACTTGCTGCCGCGCCCGCGCTGCAACACGTCCAGCCCGCGCCGCGAGGGCTGGCCCTTGCGGTAGCAACGATCGGAGGTCGCCGCGTCGTAGACGTCACACAGCGTGACGATGCGCGTCATCTCCGGGATGCCCGAGGCCTTGAGCTTGCGCGGATAGCCGGTGCCATCGAGCGCCTCGTGGTGCCCGTAGGCCACGTCGACCGGGCCGTGGCTGAGATTGCGGTGCGCCATCAGGATATTGCGGCCCTCGGTGGTGTGGGCCTTCATGAGCTCGAACTCCTCCTGCGTCAGCGCGCCCTCCTTGTTGAGAACCTCCAGCGGCGTGAGCGTCTTGCCCACATCGTGCAGCATCGCGGCGATGCCGATGGTGTTGAGATCCTCCTCGCCATGGCCGAGGTGGCGCGCGAAATTGATCGCCAGCAGCCCGACGTTGACGCAATGCTCCGAGGTGTAGGCATCGCGGTGGCGGATCCTGGACAGCCACATCACCGCGTCGGGACTGTCGATCACGTTCTTCACCGCCGCGGAAACCGTGCTCCTGATCTCCTTCACGTTGATCACGCGCCCGAGGCGAACGTCGTCCATGATGCTGCGCGTCAGCGCGCGCGCATCGTCCTGCAGGCGGGCCGCGCTCTCGTAGGCCTTGACCGTCGGGGCGTGCGCGACAACGGGCCGCAGGCGACGCGCCGGGGTCCCGGGCAGCGCGTGCGCGGTCGGCGGCACCCACTGGTCCTCGTCGTACTCGACCACCACTTCCCGGCAGTACTGCGCGACCTCCGCGATCTGCTGCACGTTCTCGAGCCGGAAACCCTGGAACACGAACGGCGTGTCGGTCCACGGGCAGTCGAGCTCCACCACGCGCATGCCGACTTTCAGCGCCTGCACGGAAATACGCGCCTGCCTGGCGGCGGCGTGGAAGTATCCCGGTCTCGTTCTGAGCACCTTCGACATCGGGCATCCCGTGGACAATGCAGACAGCGCATCCCCCTGAAAGATAGTCGAGCACCCGCGTAACAGCCAAAGCGCCGGGCGCCGTTTCCGCGACCCCCGTCACGGAACGCAGGGTAGCCGGCGCTCAGGCCGCCTCCTGCTCGAGCGTGCGGATCTGCTCGGCGAAGCGGTTGCTGCCCAGCAACCGCGCGAAATCCTCGGCGGGGACCGGCTTGCTGAACAGGAACCCCTGGATCACGTCCACCCCCGCCTCGTGCAGGAAGCGGTACTGCGCGCCGGAATCCACGCCCTCGGCGACCAGGCGCAGGTTCAGGCTCTTGCCCATCGCGATGATGGCGCTGACGAGACTCGCGCTGCGCGGCCCGCTGTCGAAGGCGATCACGAAGCTGCGATCGATCTTGAGCTCGTCCAGCGGAAACTCGCTGAGGTAGCTGAGCGAGGAATAGCCGGTGCCGAAATCGTCGACCGACAGGCTCACCCCCAGCCGCTTGAGGTCGTGCAGCGAGCGAATCGAGGCCTCGGCGTTGCTCATCAGCACCCCCTCCGTGAGCTCCAGCTCGAGCATGCCGGGATCGATGCCGAAGTCCGCGATGGTCTTCTGCACCAGGGCGGTGAAGGCCGCGTTGAATTGCAGGCTGGACACGTTGACGGATATCTTGGGCGGCGTCAGACCCTGGCGCTGGAACGCGCGGATCTGGCCGCAGGCCTCGACCACCGCCCAGGCGCCGAGCTCGATGATCAGGCCCATCTCCTCGGCGAGCGGGATGAACTGCCCCGGCGGCACCAGCCCGCGCTCGGGGTGATTCCAGCGCACCAGGGCCTCGGCGCCGACGATTTCGCCCGTTTCCACCTTCACCTGGGGCTGGTAGTAGAGCACAAGTTCGCGCCGCTCGAGCGCCCGGCGCAGTTCGGCCTCCAGCTTCAGCCGTCCCACCCCGCTGCCGCTCATCTCGGGGGAGTAATAGGCGTAGTTGTTCCTTCCGGCCGACTTCGCGTGATACATCGCGGTGTCGGCGAGCTTGAGCAACTCGCTCACCGAATCCGCGTGATCCGGCGCAAGCGCGATGCCGATGCTGGGCGTGACCACCAGCTCGTGCCCCTCGATCAGCATCGGTGCGCGCAGCGACTGCAGCAGCCGCTCCGCCACCATGCCCGCGCTCTCGGGGCGGTCGATGTTGCTGAGCACCACCGTGAACTCGTCGCCGCCGAGGCGCGAGACGCTCGAGGGCACGTCCCCGCCCGAGCCGACGGCGAGGAAGTCGCTGCTGCGCAGGCAACGGGAGAGCCTGCCCGCCACTTCCTTCAGCATCACGTCGCCGGCCGCGTGGCCGAGCGAGTCGTTGATGCGCTTGAAGTTGTCGAGATCGACGAAGAGCAGCGCGACGATGCGTTGCTCGCGCCGGGTCAGGCGCAACAGCACGTCCAGCTGCTCGATGAACAGGCGGCGATTGGGCAGCGCGGTGAGACTGTCGTAATACGCGAGCTGGTGCAGCTGCTCCTTGCTCTTCGTGACCTGCTGCACCGCCTTGTTGAGCTCCTCGTTGCGCCGCGACAGCTGCTCGGTGCGCTCGTCCACCTTCCTGCTCAGCAACACATTGCTGGTGTCGGTCTGCAGCTTGTAGGTATGCAGTTCCGATATCAGCGCGTTGATCGTCGAGGTGATGCGATCGACCTCGCCCCCGCCCTTGACGACCAGCTTCTGCTCCAGGTTGCCGGCGGAAACGCGCTCGACGAGCTGTTCCAGTCCGCGCAGGGGGGCGGAAATGCGCCGCGTGACGCGCAGCGTCAACAGGGCCGTGAGCGCCACGAACAGGGCGCAGGCCAGCGCGACCCGCAGCGCGTAGCCCTGCACCGATCGCCACACCTGGTCGAGGCTGACGCGCAGGTGGTAATAGCCGACCAGGTAGCGGCTGCCTGCCTCGCCGCCGGAGGCACGCGGCCCGCCAGCGCGCTGCATGCCGGCGGTCACGAACACGGGTACCGTCAGATCGCTGAAGCGCTCCAGCCCCGCCCGTCGCTCGTCGGTGGCAATGCCCTGAGCGAACGGGGCCACGCCGCGGCGCGCGCGCCCGAAGTCCGCCTCGGGATATCCGTCGGCATCCTCGCCCCGTCGCGCCACGATTTCCCTGCCGTCGGCGTCGCGGACCGCCGCATACTTCACGCCCGGCACGGCCATGAAACGCGCCAGCCGTTCACTGATCAGCGCGATGTCACGCTCCTGCACCGCCCGATCGGTGCGCGCGTCCGCCTCGGCCAGCAGCAGCGCCT
>JAKJFB010000091.1:276-3846 GCA_022705125.1 Pseudomonadota bacterium | reverse complement strand
CCCCCGCCATGGCCAGCGCGACCATGAACAGGGAGAGCCTCTGGGCTATGGAACCGCGCAATTTCATCCGCTGAGCACCCGCATCGCTGTTACCGGGCACCGTCGCCCCACCCACGAGGATAGATCAGGAATCGGATAACGCCGCGCCGCGGGCGGAGGTTCGGGCCAGCAGGATGACCGAGGCCGCGAGGTAGGCGATCAGCGCAGCGGCAACGGGCCAGGCCGCCACGCCGCTGACGGCGAGGCCCAGCACCGCCGCCAGCGTGACCCCGAGGCGCAGCCGCTCCAGCGCCCTGCCCCGTGGCAGCCGTTCGAGCATGACCCCGATGGCAACCAGCCCGAACAGCAGGCAGGCGAACAGCGCCACGCGACCCGTCGCGTGCATGGCCGGTGCGGCCTGCTCCAGCCACAGCGCGAAGGCCATCAGGGCGAGGAACTGCAGCCCCGCGTACCACGCCGCGCGAGGCGTCAGCGGCGGGTCATAGCGGCGAAACTCCGCGAGCGGGCGCTTCACCACCGGGAAGCGCGCCGCGACATCGCCGGGGCGCCAGCCGGTGCGCGCGAGCAGCACGCGCAGCTTGTCGCTCCAGCGCCGCGTGTACCACGCATCGCGCAGCATCTGGGCGTAGATGTGCAGGTTCGCCCACAGCGGGTTCCAGCTCTTCAGCGGGCCGAGGATGCCGTAGACGGCGGGCTCGGCCTCGCGCTCCTCCTCGAAGGTGCCGAACAGACGGTCCCACACGATCAGCAGCCCGCCGTAGTTCTTGTCGACGTAGGCGGGATTCTGGGCATGGTGCACGCGGTGATTCGAGGCAGTGACCAGCACCCACTCGAGCGGGCCCAGCTTCGGGATGTGGCGCGAGTGGATCCAGAACTGGTAGATCAGGTGCGCCGAGGCCACCGTGACGAACACCGCCGCCGGCACGCCCGCGACGAAGCACGGGATGTAGAACACCCAGCCCACGAGGAAGCCGGTGCTGGTCTGGCGCAGCGCCGTGGTGAGGTTGAACTCCTCGCTCTGGTGGTGCACCACGTGCGCGGCCCACAACAGCGTGCGCTCGTGGCTGATGCGGTGGAACCAGTAGTAGCAGAAATCGTAGAGCAGCAGCGCCAGCAGCCAGGTCCACGGCGACTGCGCATCGAGCCGCGCCAGCGCCCAGTGCTGCTCGGCCTGCGTGAACACCCGCCCGCCGATATCGAGGCCGAGCAGCTTGATCGAGGTGCTGAGGACGCCGCAGCTCAGGCTGTTGATGCTGTCGTTGAGGCGGTAGGTGTCGTTGCCGCGCGCGCGGCCCCACGCGTATTCGAGGCCGATCGCGAGCAGGAAAAAGGGTACCGCGTAGGGAACCAGGTCCATCGGGCTTCTTCCGCCGCAGTGAGACCGCGCCATTCTAGCAGCGGACGCCGCGGCGTACGTTGATCGGCGCGCCGCGACCGGCTAAGGTCGCGCCCGATATGCAAGCCCATGCCCCCCACCCGCGCGAACCCCTGAGCCGCGAACTGCTGCTGATCGGCGGCGGCCACAGCCACGTGGCCGTGGTGCGCGCCCTCGGCATGCGCCCGGTGCCGGGCCTGCGCGTCACGGTGGTGAGTCGCGACGTGCACACGCCCTACTCCGGCATGCTGCCCGGGCTGGTGGCCGGCCATTACGGATTCGACGACTGCCACATCGACCTGCGCCCGCTGTGCGAGGCCAGCGGGGTGCGGCTGATCCACGGCGAGGTCGATGCGCTGGACCCCGCGCGCCAGAGCGTGCGCATCGCCGGGCGCGAATCGCTGCGCTACGACTGGGCCTCGATCAACATCGGCTCGCGTCCGGCGCTGGGAGGCATCGAGGGCGCCACGGCGCACGGCATCAGCGTGAAGCCGATCGACCGCTTCCTCGCGCACTGGCTGGCGCTGCTCGAGGATCTGCGCGCCAACCCGCGTCCCTGCCGGCTGCTCATCGTGGGCGGCGGCGCCGCCGGGGTGGAAATCGCGCTGGCCTGCGCCTGGCGCGCGCGCCAGGCGCTCGGCAAGCATGCTGCGCTGTTCAGCGTGGGCATCGTCAACGCCGCCCCCGTGCTGCTGCCCTCGCACAACGCGCTGGTGCGCCGCTACTTTCGCCGCGAACTCGAACGCCGCGGCATCGTGCTGCACTCGGGCGCGCGTGTCGCGGCGGCCGACGCGCAGGGCGTGATGCTCGCGGACGGCCGGCGCCTGCAAGCCGAGCTGCTGGTCTGGGCCACGCAGGCCGGCGCCCCCGCGTGGCCCGCCGCGGCCGGGCTCGCCTGCGATGCCAACGGCTTCGTGCGCGTCGACGCATGCCTGCGCAGCCTGTCGCACCCGAACGTCTTCGCCGCCGGCGATATCGCGGCCCTGCCCGAACCCTGCCCCAAGAGCGGCGTCTACGCGGTGCGCGAAGGCCAGGCGCTGGCGCTCGGCCTGCGCCGCGTCGCGCTGGGCGGGGAACCCGTGGTCTATCGCCCGCAACGGCGCTTCCTCAGCCTGGTGAGCACGGGGGATCGCCGCGCCGTGGTCTCGCGCGGCCCGCTGTTCGCCGCCGGCGCCTGGGCCTGGCGCTGGAAGGACCGCATCGATCGTGCCTTCATGGCGATGTACCGCGTGGAGCCCGCCGCGCCGCCCGAGCCCGGCGAGGCGCCCGCGATGCGCTGCGGCGGCTGTGCCGCGAAGATCGGCGGCGACGCGCTGGGGCGCGTGCTGGCGGATCTCGCGCGCCCGCCGCGCGAAGGCGTCGAGGCCGGCATGGACATCGGTGACGACGCCGCGGTGCTCGCCCCCCCGCCCGGACAGCGCCTGATCCAGAGCGTCGACTACTTCAGGGGCTTCATCGACGACCCGTTCCTGGTCGGGCAGGTGGCGGCGGTGCACGCGCTCGGCGACCTGCTCGCGATGGGCGCGCGCCCGCACTCGGCGCTGGCGATCGCGACCGTGCCCTACGCCGCAGCGCGCGTCATGGAGCAGACGCTCGGCCAGCTGATGCAGGGGGCGCTGAAAACGCTGGATGCCGAGGGTGTCGCGCTGGTTGGCGGGCACAGCAGCGAGGGCGCCGAGCTCGCCTTCGGGCTCAGCGTGAACGGCTACGCCGCGCCGGGCGAAATCCTCTACAAGAGCGGGCTGCGCGACGGGCACGCGCTGGTGCTCACCAAGGCCATCGGCACCGGCACGCTGCTGGCGGCCAACGGCGCCGCGGCGGCCGCGGGGCGCTGGATCGACGGCGCGCTGGCCGGCATGACGCAGTCCTCGCGCGCGGCGGCGGACATCCTGCGCCGGCACGGGGCCACCGCGTGCACCGACATCACCGGCTTCGGGCTGCTCGGGCACCTGCTGGAGATGCTGCGCGCCTCGGGCACCGGGGCGCGGCTGACGATCGACGCGGTGCCGGTGCTGGAGGGCGCGCGCGAGTGCCTGGCGCGCGGCTACCGCAGCTCGCTGCACGAGAGCAACCGCGCCAACCTGGCGGCGCTGGTGCAGCCGCCGAGCGCAGCGCCGGCGCAGGCGCAGGCGCAGGCGCTCGAAGTCCTGGTCGACCCGCAGACCGCGGGCGGGCTGCTGGCGGGAATTCCGCTT
>JAKJFB010000091.1:0-266 GCA_022705125.1 Pseudomonadota bacterium | reverse complement strand
GGGCTACCCCGCCTGCGCCGTGATCGGCAGCTGCAGCGCGGCGGCGGGTCCCGGCGGCGTCCTCATCGACTGAGGCACCATTCGCGCACCACGTCGAAATCGCCGCGAAACACCACGCGCCCGGCAGACTTGCCGAGCTGGTACTCGTACATCGGGTCGTAGTAATCGCGCAGCAGCAGTTCGATCCAGGCGCGGTGCCCGGAGGGGTCGCCACGCGTCCCCTGCTGGTGCAGCGCGGCGCGCATCAACCCCTCGGCCATGGCGTA
>JAKJFB010000919.1 GCA_022705125.1 Pseudomonadota bacterium | reverse complement strand
CGGCGGCGACCTCGACGTCCGAGAGCTGGCCGGCGTAGCCCGCCATCGGCGTGCCGGGGATGCCCTTCAGCACGATCTCGGCGTGCTTGTCGAGCGGCCCGACCGTGATCTTGCCGTCGGCCGACAGGAAGCCGCGCGTGCGCAGCGGTTCGAGCAGCGCCTCGGGGCCGGAGAACGGCTTGCCGTGGATCAGCGGCGGGAACATGCCGGCGATGCCTTCGCCACTGGCCTGATGGCAGGCCGCGCAGCTGCGGTAGACCTCGGCACCCTTGGCCATCAGCTCGGCCTTGCCCCAGACGCGATCGGCCGAGTTGCGCTCGGAGGCAGCGGCAGCCTTGGTGTCGGCGAGCCATTTGTCGTAATCAGGCTGGTTCATCGCGACGACGACGATCGGCATGAAGCCGTGATCCTTGCCGCAGAGCTCGGCGCACTGGCCGCGATAGGTGCCGGGCTGGTCGATCTTCGCCCAGGACTCGTTGACGAAGCCCGGGATCGCATCGCGCTTCCAGCCGAGCGCCGGCACCC
>JAKJFB010000918.1 GCA_022705125.1 Pseudomonadota bacterium | reverse complement strand
CTCTCCCACGGCGCCCGCCTGCAGTACCAGTTGGCATGCTTCGGGAATGGTCATAAAGAACCTTCGCATTTCCGGGTGTGTAACCGTCACCGGCCCCCCGGCCGCGATCTGCTTCTTAAAGATTGGGATCACGCTCCCGTTTGAGCCGAGCACATTGCCGAAACGCACCGCCACGTACTTCGTACGCCCGTTCTGCAGCCCCAGCAACAGCAACTCAGCGATGCGCTTCGTGGCCCCCATGACGTTCGTCGGCCGCACGGCTTTGTCCGACGAAATCATCACGAAGTCTTCCACCCCGAACTCCTGCGCCGCCCGCGCCACGTTATACGTGCCGAAGACGTTGTTCTCGATGGCCTCGAAAACGTGCTGTTCCATCAGCGGCACGTGTTTGTACGCCGCCGCGTGATAGACCACCGAGGGCGAGTATTGTTCCAGCACCTCGTTCAGCCGCGCGCGGTTCTGTATGCTCCCGATCTCCGCGTAAAACGGCACCTCCGGGAACGTCTGCCGCATTTCGCGGTCGAT
>JAKJFB010000917.1:277-526 GCA_022705125.1 Pseudomonadota bacterium | reverse complement strand
GACGGCCGCTCACTCCTCGCGGTCGATCACGTAGTGGCAACCCTTGCTGCGCGGATTGAGCGAGGCGGCGTACACGATGAGCAGCGCCGTCTGCACCGCGTTGCGCAGCTCGATCAACTGCCGCGAGAGCCGGCAGCCGCGGTAGAACGACTGAATCTCCTCTCGCAACTCCAGCAGGATGCGGCGCGCACGCGTAAGGCGCTTGGGCGAGCGGATCACGCCCGCGTAGTTCCACATCGTACTTTGCAG
>JAKJFB010000917.1:0-245 GCA_022705125.1 Pseudomonadota bacterium | reverse complement strand
TCGGGTCCGCCTCGCGCACCGGGCTCTCCCACACGCGCGGCTCCGGCAGGTGAAAGACGTTGCAAGCGATCTCGGCCGCGTCGGCTTGCGCGGCAAACTTCGCGCTCGTCAGGCACTCGAGCAGCGAGGTGCTCGCGAGGCGGTTGGCGCCGTGCAGGCCCGTGCACCCCGTCTCGCCGATGGCGTTGAGATGGCGGACATTCGTGCGGCCCTGCAAATCGGTGTGCACGCCGCCGCAGGAGAAA
>JAKJFB010000916.1 GCA_022705125.1 Pseudomonadota bacterium | reverse complement strand
GCGTCCGGCCCGCCGGTACAGTCCCGACCCATGGGCGCCCAGTTCATCTTCACCATGCACCGCGTCGGGAAGTTCGTCCCGCCGGATCGAGAGGTCCTCAAGGACATCTCGCTGTCGTTCTACCCGGGCGCCAAGATCGGCGTCATCGGGGCCAACGGTTCCGGCAAGTCATCGCTGTTGCGCATCATGGCCGGCATCGACGAGGACCACACCGGCGAGGCGCGCCTGACCCCCGGGTTCACGGTCGGGCCGCGGCTGGACGAGAGCAAGGACGTGGTCGGCAACGTCATGGACGGCGTCGCCGAGGTGGCCGGGCTCCTCACCGCCTACGAGGAGCTCATGGCGCGTTGGAGCGACCCCGACGCCGACTACGAGAAGCTCGGCAACGCCCAGGCCGAGCTCGAGGCCCGCATCGAGGCGGCCGGGGGCTGGGACCTGCAACGCACGATCGACATCGCGATGGATGCGCTCCGCCTGCCCCCCGGCGACGCGGAGGTCTCCACGCTGTCGGGCGGTGAGCGCCGACG
>JAKJFB010000915.1 GCA_022705125.1 Pseudomonadota bacterium | reverse complement strand
TTTTTCAAGCTCGGGCAGGCGAAAAGGAAACTCGAGGTGCTGTCGCAGAAGAATCCCGAGTTCGGGGAAATCGCCGCCTCGCTGGGGGTAAAATCCATCGAGATCGAGGAGATGGATTTAAGGATGAGCAATCGCGACGTTTCCCTTGATGCGTTCATAAACGACGACAGCGATGCCACTCATATCGACTACCTGACCTACGACGGCGAAGATCAGGAGACGGCGCTGATCAGGAAAGAGGAGATGGATATCCTCAAGAGTCATATTGCCGGCGCTTTGAACAAATTGACGGAGAAGGAAAAATACATCATCAAAAAACGCGTCATGGCCGATGACCCCATGACGCTCCAGGAGATCGGCGACAGGTTCAGGATCACCCGCGAGAGGGCCCGGCAGGTAGAGAAGGAAGCCCTGCGCAAGATGCGCCAGGCCATCGGCAGCTGGGAACCGGAGGCGGCGGGGGCCTGAGACGCGGGGGCCGGGAACGGGCCCCGGGAAGGGGAAAGGCGGGAAACACGGGGAAGGCCAC
>JAKJFB010000914.1 GCA_022705125.1 Pseudomonadota bacterium | reverse complement strand
GAGGAGGCGGCCAAGGATTTGGGCGCCAGCGAGTGGCGCACCTTCTGGGACGTGCTCGTGCCGCATATGCAGCCTGGTCTGATCGCTGGCGCGCTGCTGGCGTTCACCTTGTCGCTCGACGATTTCGTCATCACATTCTTCACGGCCGGGCCGGACACCATCACCTTCCCGGTGAAAGTCTATTCGATGCTGCGCTTCTCGGTAACGCCCGAGGTCAACGCGGCGTCGACGGTTCTGATCGTCGTCACCGTGATCCTGACGGCGATCGGTCTGCAGATGCAAAACATCATCCGGTTCGAAGGCGTCACCAAGCGCTTCGGCAAGATGGTCGCGGTCGATAACGTGAACCTCGAAATCCGCGAGGGCGAATTCTTCGCGCTGCTCGGGCCTTCGGGCTGTGGCAAGACAACGTTGCTGCGCATGCTGGCCGGGTTCGAAACGCCCAGCGAAGGCCGCGTGCTGATCGATGGCAAGGACGTTGCGCCGCTGCCGCCAAACAAGCGGCCGGTGAACATGGTTTTCCAATCCTAC
>JAKJFB010000913.1 GCA_022705125.1 Pseudomonadota bacterium | reverse complement strand
ACATTCGTGCCGATGGACTCAATCTGGCTGGTGATTGTCTGTTGAGCGCCCTGGCCGATTGCCATCAGGGCAATCACTGCCCCAACGCCAATCACGATGCCAAGGATGGTGAGGAAAGAGCGGGTGCGGTTAGAACTGATGCTGGATACCGCTTCTTTGAGTGCTTGCAGGAATTTCATCGCGCGCCATCCTCAACCTGCACAAGGCCGTCTTTCAGACGGATGATCCGCTGGGTTTGGGCTGCCACGCCTTGGTCGTGCGTGACGATTACGAGGGTGGCGCGCGTTCAGATTTAGGAGCAGTTCCATGATTTCCTGACCGGATTTGGAGTCCAGATTGCCGGTCGGCTCGTCCGCCAGGATGATTGCAGGCAAATTGACGATCGCGCGGGCGATTGCCACGCGCTGCTGCTGCCCGCCCGAAAGTTCCTTTGGTTTGTGGTTCATGCGGTCCCCAAGCCCGACTTTTTCCAGGGCAGCGGCGGAACGGTCGCGCAGGCTGCTTTTATCATTGCTGTAGCGCAGCGGGAGT
>JAKJFB010000912.1 GCA_022705125.1 Pseudomonadota bacterium | reverse complement strand
CGACCGCGACAGTCACTTCATTTTCGGCGACGTGGCCACCGCCGTATTGGTGGAAAGCACCGACATCGCGCCGTCCGGATCATGGGCCATTCTCGGCACCAAATTGAAAACGAAATTCTCGAACAATATCCGCAACAATTTCGGCTTCCTCAATCGCGCCGATCCGAGTGGAATTGGCACGGCCGATAAATTGTTCGTCCAGGAAGGCCGCAAGGTGTTCAAGGAAGTTGTGCCGATGGTGTCCGACCTGATCCTGCAGCATCTGCACGAATTGGCGCTGAAGCCGGAAGATCTGCGCCGCCTGTGGCTGCACCAGGCCAACGCCAATATGAACCGGCTGATTTCATCGCGCGTGCTCGGCCGCGACGCGAGTCCGGAAGAAAGCCCCACCGTGCTCGACACGTATGCGAATACGTCGAGCGCGGGCTCGATCATCGCGTTCCATTTGCACAATGATGATTTCAAGCAAGGCGATCGCGGCCTGATCTGTTCGTTCGGCGCGGGCTATTCGGCGGGCGTCGTCGTGGTCGCG
>JAKJFB010000911.1:302-533 GCA_022705125.1 Pseudomonadota bacterium | reverse complement strand
CCTCGGGCGCCATGTCGGCATCCATGCCTTCATACTTCTGCGGGATGACGATGTCGATGCCATAGGGCTTGTCGCCGATGTGGGCGTCGATCCAGTCGAGCTCTTCCTTGATGCGCTCGGGCGGAAAGCCCACCAGACCGAGCACGCCGAAGCCGCCGGCTTTCGACACTTCGACGACGACGTCGCGGCAATGAGTGAAGGCGAAAATCGGCAGCTCGATGCCGAGCAGGT
>JAKJFB010000911.1:0-250 GCA_022705125.1 Pseudomonadota bacterium | reverse complement strand
AGAGACGCAGCGCTGGCAGCATGAAACGCCAGCACCGCAGTGATGCAGCACGACAGGAGGGCGGCTTACTTGCCCGGCTTCCAGAGGAACTTCATGGTCATCTTGGTCTGCTTCACGCCCTTGGCCGAGTTCGGATAGGAGGCCGGCAGCTTGGGCATGTTGAAGCGGTTCATGATCACCGGGAAGGCGTGGCTGTAGCGCTTGAGGCCATCGAGACCATTGACCTGGCCCACGCCGCTGAACTTGACGC
>JAKJFB010000910.1 GCA_022705125.1 Pseudomonadota bacterium | reverse complement strand
CGGTGCAGGGCTCGCGGTGCCCGGGCGGTGCCGCGGCAGCCGCAGGCGCTGCGTCGCCGCCTTCAGGCTCGAAGCGCGGCCGTAGACCGCGCCCGGACTCCTGCGCTGGCCAGGACCGTAGCGCGGGGCACGGCTGGGCGCAAATCGCGCGCCGGCGTAGCCGGCATTTGACAGGGCGGCATAGGCGCCATAGTTTGAGCGATTCGGCAGTCCTGGCCGTGCACGTTTGGTGTCGATGTGCGGCCGCGGGGCCGACGACCACCGCAGGAAGGTAAACCATGACGGAACGCAAGTATCGCAGTTCGAGGACGACCGAGGGTCGGACCATGGCCGGGGCGCGGGCGCTCTGGCGCGCCACGGGCCTGACCGAGTCGGATTTCGGCAAGCCGATCATCGCGATCGCGAACTCGTTCACGCAGTTCGTGCCCGGGCACGTGCACCTGCACGGGTACGGGCAAATGGTCAAGCAGATGATCCAGGCGGCCGGCGGCGTCGGCGTCGAGTTCAATACGATCGCGATCGACGACGGCATC
>JAKJFB010000090.1 GCA_022705125.1 Pseudomonadota bacterium | reverse complement strand
AGCTGCGAGCGCACCGTTTCCCGGCTGGCGCCTTCCGCTGCGGCGATCTCCTCGAGCGCCTCGCCGTTCGCCAAGCGCCAGCTCACCCGGGCCTCGGCGTCGCTCAGCCTGTATAGTTCGCGCAGTATCCCGGGCGGATCCGTGCGCGACCGGTCGGGATCATAGAGCAGCACGATCGCGCGACTTCCCTGTTCGATAACCGTTTCGGCATAGGCCAGGGCCCGGTATGGCAGTACCACCACGCTTAGCGGCAGCCCTCCAGGGCGCGGCACCGCCACCATGCCGCCGCTGATAACGGTAGGCAATCGGGCCACCAGGATGCAGTCCCGCACCAGTTGCCTGAAGCGGGCTTCGGTCGTCGGTTCCGACAGGTGGATGGTGCCGTCCGTCTCGCGAAGTACCGTGCCCTCGCGCAGCAGGTCCTGCGCGATGCGGTTGCGAAAGGTGATGCGGCCGTCGCCGTTGAGAACCACGCAGCCGGCGCCGGTCTGGGCCAGGTGTTCCTGCGCCAGGTCGGCCATGACCTTCAGCCGGTCCATGCGCGCGCTCATCTGCAGGGCCTGTTCCAGGTGCGGCAGCAGCAGGTCGAGGAAGTCCAGTTCGGGGCGACCGAAGCGCTCCGCGGTGCTCTGGCGCACGAAGCCGATGTGACAGCTGTAATGTGCACCCAGCGGTATGCGCGCCGCGCAGACGTCGGTGTAGTCGAGTTTCGCGAACCATTCGACCCAATACGGGTGCGTGCGCTGCGTGTGTTCGTCGCAGAGTTCGTGGCTGAAGTAGAAGCGTCGAGGGGGGAGGCGCAGCAGTGCCGTCTTCACCGGGTCGTCCTCGGAATAGTGCGTCTCGTAAACTCTCGCGAGATCGACGGGTCCGGGGTGGAAC
This sequence comes from Pseudomonadota bacterium, assembly GCA_022705125.1. Next base: position 8,348 of record JAKJFB010000090.1, on the reverse strand, counting down.
TCGAGGTAGCGCCAGCGGCCGGTCTCGATCTCGCAGATGGCCACCGCCGCGGAGACCGCCCCGATGCGCTCGCTGCAGTGGCTGATGAACCCGTTCAGCTCCCGGGCGTCGGTCACGCTGGCGTACAGGTGCTGCAGCAGCGCCGACAACTCGTTCTGGTTCGGCAGCGGACGGGTCGAGCCCGGGGCGGTGGCCATGAGCCTACTGCACCATGGCAGCGGGGCCGCTGAGTACCAGTTTCACCAGTTCGGTCTGGCGCGAGGTCCCGGTCTTGCGAAAGACGCGCTTGAGCTGGGAGCGCACGGCTTCCAGCGAACGCTTGTTTTCCCGCGCGATGTCTTCGAGCGATTCGCCGGCGGCAATCGCGCATACCAGTGCGGACTCCTGCGTGCTCAGGTCGTGAATCTGGGTGATCACGTCCGTGCGCTCCACCGGTGGACGGTCGGGGTTGTAGATCATCATCACTGCGTGGCCGGCAGACCCGCAGCGCATCACGGGGTTGCCGCCGCCGCGATACGGGCTGAATGCGACCGAGAGCGGCGAGCCCCCTTGCCCGCGGCTGATCCGCAGCAGCCGCGGCGCGAAGTGGCCGTCGGGCAGGTCGCTGTGGATGTGCTCGCGCACCGATTGCAACAACTGGCACGTTTCGACCGGCTCGCTAGCCGTGATATGTCCGTCGCCGTCCACCCGCAAACCGTCGGCGTGCTCGAATATCCTGCGGGCCGCTTCGTTGCAGTACTGCAGCGCACCGTCTTCATCGACCAGGGCGACCCCCACGTGGTAACGCTCGAAGCGGTTCATCACGGCCGTGCTGACCGCCCGCATCGAATCGTAGCGTCGCTTGATGGCGCCGGCCAGGCGCAGATGGGGCATCAGGCTTTCGGTCAGGCTGATGCGCTCGGGATCGAAACGGTCGTTATCGTGGCGCGCGAAGCCAACGTAGCAGACGCTGTCGTCACCGGCGTCGACGTGCGCGATGCAGCTATTGCCGGCGCCGGGATGGCGCGCATCGGCGGTCCCTGCGATGTCGTGCTGACGCGCCAGTCGCTGGATATCGACATCGAGGTACAGTCGGCCTGCGGGCTGCTGCAGCCCCCAGCGGCGATAACCGGCAAATGCAGGGAAATCGAGATCCGCGTCCTCGGCGCCGTAGCTGCCGTGTCTGGTGGCGATCAGGATGGCGCACGTGCCGGCATCACTGCGTCGGCCGCTGGCGAGCATGCCGGTGTCGGCGTCCATCAGCGTGGTCATGGCGCGCAGCGCCGCACCCAGCTGGCGCGGCTCGCTCACGGCCTCCAGCAGGAGTTCGGAGACCCGTAATCCTTGCGCAAACAAGCTGTTGTACATCGTTGGTCGGGTGTCACGGAAAAGCAGGAGGCTATTGTGCGACCGATGCTAGTGTCCCCCTGCACGGCTGTCATGACCCATATAGGGCACGGGGCCGGGGGCCTATCCTGCCCGCAAAGCCGGGTCCGCGGGCGGGCGCCGGGCATGCAAGGCGGAGTTCGGGCTCGCGCTTGCGAGCGAGGGTGGAAGTATTACCGCTTCCTCTTTTTCCCGGGCGGGCATTCCCATAGAATGCCCCCTCAGATTTCCGTTGGCCTGTCCCGAATTTTCGGCACAAACGGCGTCTGAAGCGATCAGGAGCGAGGTGAATGCCCTTCACCTTGCTTTTTTGCGACCTGAATCTGCTGTCTGCACGCCTTCGCCGTGACTCCGGGATGCCCGAAGCCCGTTCCGGGCGGCCATGCCGCCACGTTCATACGAGGAGAAACCATTGACTACCGAGCTGCGTCGGCCGGCCGTTCTCGCGCTTGAAGATGGCAGTGTGTTCCGTGGTGTGTCGATCGGGGCCCTCGGCGAGAGCGCTGGCGAGGTCGTGTTCAATACCGCGATGTCGGGTTACCAGGAGATCCTGACCGACCCGTCCTACGCGCGCCAGATCGTCACGCTGACCTATCCTCACATCGGCAACACCGGCGTGAACGGCGAGGACGAGGAGTCCGACCGGATCTGGGCCGCCGGGCTGATCATCCGTGACCTGCCGCTGGCGGCCAGTTCCTTCCGCTGCGAGCAGACGCTGTCCGATTACCTCGATGAGCGCGGCGTGGTCGGCATCGCCGAGATCGACACGCGCCGCCTGACGCGCCTGCTGCGCGAAACAGGCGCGCAGACCGGCTGCATCATGGCAGGCGCGATAGACGAGGCGCGAGCGCTGGAGCTGGCGCGAGCATTCCCTGGCCTGAAGGGCATGGATCTGGCGCAGGTGGTCAGCACCATAGAGCCCTATTCCTGGAACGAGGGATCCTGGGGGCTCGGCAAGGGCCACCGGAGCGCCCCGGCCACACGCTTCAAGGTCGTGGCCTATGACTACGGCGTCAAGCGCAACATCCTGCGCATGCTGGTCGATCGCGGCTGCGAGCTCACGGTGGTGCCCGCGCAGACGCCGGCCTCTACCGTGCTCGCAATGCAGCCCGACGGCGTGTTCCTCTCCAACGGCCCGGGCGACCCCGAGCCCTGCGATTACGCGATCGCGGCGATCAGGGATATCGTGGAGACCGGTACTCCGGTGTTCGGCATCTGCCTCGGGCACCAGTTGCTGGCGCTCGCGAGCGGCGCGCGCACATTGAAGATGAAGTTCGGGCACCACGGCGCGAACCACCCGGTGCAGGATCTCGACGATCGCACGGTGCTGATCACCAGCCAGAATCACGGCTTCGCGGCCGACGAGGCGACGCTGCCGGCCACGTTGCGCGCCACTCACCGCTCGCTGTTCGACGGTTCGCTGCAGGGCATCGCGCGCACTGACCGGCCAGCGTTCAGCTTCCAGGGCCACCCGGAAGCGAGCCCCGGGCCGCACGACGCGAGCCCGCTGTTCGACCATTTCGTCGAACTGATGACGGCGCGCCGCGGCGCGTGAAATCGAGGTGCCGCTGCGCGCGGTGCGAGTTGCACAACTGACCGGGTACCCAGCATGCCAAAACGCACCGACATCCATTCGATCCTGATCATCGGCGCCGGCCCGATCGTGATCGGTCAGGCCTGCGAGTTCGACTACTCCGGTGCGCAGGCCTGCAAGGCGCTGCGCGAGGAAGGCTTCCGCGTGGTGCTGGTGAACTCGAACCCGGCGACCATCATGACCGACCCGGCCATGGCGGATGCGACCTACATCGAGCCGGTGAACTGGCGTTCGGTGGCGAGCATCATCGAGAAGGAGCGCCCCGATGCGCTGCTGCCGACCATGGGCGGACAGACCGCGCTGAACTGTGCGCTGGACCTGGCGCGCGAGGGCATCCTCGACAAGTTCGGCGTGAAGATGATCGGCGCCAACAGCGAGGCCATCGACAAGGCCGAGGACCGCCAGAAATTCGATCGCGCCATGAAGGCCATCGGCCTCGAGACGCCGCGCAGCGCCATCGCGCACAGCATGGAAGAGGCGCTGCAGGTGGTTGATGGCGTGGGCTTCCCCTGCATTATCCGCCCCTCGTTCACCATGGGCGGCTCGGGCGGCGGCATCGCGTACAACCGCGAGGAGTTCGAGGAGATATGCGAGCGCGGACTGTTCCTCTCGCCGACCAAGGAACTGCTGATCGACGAGTCGCTGATCGGATGGAAAGAATACGAGATGGAGGTCGTGCGCGATCGCGCCGACAACTGCATCATCATCTGCTCGATCGAGAACTTCGACCCGATGGGCGTGCACACCGGCGATTCCATCACCGTCGCGCCGGCGCAGACGCTGACCGACAAGGAATACCAGATCATGCGCAACGCATCCATCGCGGTGTTGCGCGAGATCGGCGTGGAGACCGGCGGTTCGAATGTTCAGTTCGCCGTCAATCCTGCCGACGGGCGGCTGATCGTGATCGAGATGAATCCGCGCGTGTCGCGTTCCTCGGCGCTGGCATCGAAGGCCACCGGCTTCCCGATCGCGAAGATCGCGGCGAAGCTCGCGGTGGGCTACACGCTCGACGAGTTGCGTAACGACATCACCGGTGGCACCACGCCTGCGTCCTTCGAGCCCTCGATCGACTACGTCGTGACCAAGGTGCCGCGCTTCACCTTCGAGAAATTCGCCACCGCAGATGCGCGCCTCACGACGCAGATGAAGTCCGTGGGCGAGGTGATGGCGATCGGGCGCACGTTCCAGGAGTCGTTGCAGAAGGCGATGCGCGGGCTGGAAGTGGGTTCGGCCGGCTTCGAGCCGCAGATCCATGGCCATGACGACGCCACGCTCGAGAAGTTGCGCGGCGATATCCGCAACCCGGGCGCCTCGCGCCTGTGGTACCTCGCCGACGGCTTTCGCGCCGGTTTCACGCTCGACGAGATGCATGAGCTCTCCGGCATCGATCCCTGGTTCCTGGTGCAGATCCAGGACCTCGTGCGCGAGGAGCAGGCGCTGGCGGGAAAGGCCGTCGCGGGGCTGCATTACGAGGATCTGCGCCGCCTCAAGCGCAAGGGGTTCTCGGACCGCCGCCTCGCCGACCTGCTGGGCGCCAGCGAACGCGCGGTGCGCGAGCACCGTCATGCGCTGGACCTGCGCCCGGTGTACAAGCGCGTCGACACCTGTGCCGGCGAGTTCGCCTCGGCCACCGCCTACATGTATTCCACCTACGAGGAGGAGTGCGAGTCGGCGCCGGGCGCGCGCGACAAGATCATGGTGATCGGCGGCGGTCCGAACCGCATCGGCCAGGGCATCGAGTTCGATTACTGCTGCGTGCACGCGGCGCTCGCGATGCGCGAGGACGGTTACGAGACCATCATGGTCAACTGCAACCCAGAGACGGTCTCGACGGACTACGACACCTCGGATCGTCTCTACTTCGAGCCGGTGACGCTGGAGGACGTGCTCGAGATCGTGCACGTCGAGCAGCCCAAGGGCGTGATCGTGCAGTTCGGCGGCCAGACGCCGCTGAAACTCTCGCGTGCGCTCTACGCCGCGGGCGTGCCGATCATCGGCACCACGCCGGATGCGATCGACCGTGCCGAGGACCGCGAGCGCTTCCAGCAGATGATAGAGAAACTCGGGTTGCTGCAGCCGGCGAACGCGATCGTGCGCTCGGCGGAAGAGGCCGAGGAAGCGGCCGGGCGCATCGGTTACCCGCTGGTGGTGCGGCCTTCTTACGTGCTCGGCGGGCGCGCGATGGAAATCGTTTACCGCGCCGAGGAACTGCGTTCCTACATGCGCGAGGCGGTGCGGGTCTCGGAAGACTCGCCGATCCTGCTCGACCTGTTCCTGCGCGCAGCCGTCGAGGTCGATATCGATGCAGTCAGCGACGGCCAGCAGGTGGTGATCGGGGCGATCATGCAGCACATCGAGCAGGCCGGTATCCACTCGGGCGACTCGGCCTGTTCGCTGCCACCCTACAGCCTGCCCGAGAACGTGCAGGCCGAGATGCGCGACATCGTGGTGCGCATGGCGCGCGAGCTGGGCGTGGTCGGCCTGATGAACGTGCAACTCGCGTGGCAGGACGGCAAGGTCTACGTGATCGAAGTGAACCCGCGCGCCTCGCGCACCGTGCCCTTCGTGTCGAAGTGCATCGGGCGCTCGCTGGCCAAGATCGCCGCCCGCTGCCAGGCCGGCACCACGCTCGCGGCGCAGGGCTTTACCGAGGAGGCGATCCCGAAGCTGTTCAATGTCAAGGAATCCGTGTTCCCGTTCAACAAGTTCCCCGGCATCGATCCCATCCTCGGGCCGGAGATGAAGTCGACCGGCGAGGTGATGGGCGTCGGCGCGACGTTTGCGGAAGCCTTCCTGAAGGCGCAGGTCGCCGCAGGCGAAGAGCTGCCGCGCGGCGGCGTGGCTTTCCTGTCGGTGCGCGAGGTCGACAAGCCCGGCGCGGTCGGCGTGGCACGCGACCTGGTGTCGATGGGCTTCAGCCTGGTCGCGACGCGCGGCACCGCCGCGCTGATCCAGGCCGCGGGCATCCCGGTGGAGAAAGTCAACAAGGTGCGCGAGGGTCGCCCGCACATCGTCGACATGATCAAGAATGACCGCATCCAGCTGATCATCAACACCACCGAGGGGCGCCAGGCGATCGCTGATTCCTCGACGATCCGCTCGAGCGCGCAGGCCCACAACGTCTACTACACCACCACGCTCGCCGGCGGCGAAGCGGTCTGCATGGCACTGCGTCACGGCCCCGACGTGAGCGTGCGTTGCCTGCAGGAAATTCACGGGAGGCTTGCCTGATGGTTACGCGGGTTCCGATGACGGTGGCCGGTGCGGAAAGGCTGCGCGAGGAAGTGGAGCAGCTCAAGCGCATCGAGCGGCCGCGGATATCGAAGGCGATCGCCGAGGCGCGCGCGCACGGCGACCTGAAGGAAAACGCGGAATATCATGCTGCGCGCGAGCAGCAGGGCTTCGTCGAGGCGCGCATCAGCGACATCGAGTCTAAGTTGTCGGCTGCGCAGATCATCGACATCGCGACGATACCCCCTACCGGCAAGGTGATCTTCGGCGTGACCGTCGCGATCCTCAACCTCGAGACCGACGAAACCCTGCGTTACCAGATCGTGGGCGAGGACGAGGCGTCGGTGAAGGAGAACCGGATATCTGTCACCTCTCCGCTGGCGCGCTCGCTCATCGGCAAGGAAGAGGGTGACGTGGTCGTGGTTCGCACACCCGGTGGCGACGCCGAGTACGAAATCGTCAGCGTCCTGCATCTCTGACGTACGTGGGTCCGGCTTCAGCCGGACAATTGTCCGGATAAATCCGGACCTACGTGCGGCGCAGGTTCGTGAGCTTCGGGTTCGGTTCGGGGTTGCGGCGGTAGACGAGCACGACCTTGCCGATCTCCTGCACCAGTTGTGCCTTGAGCTGCGCGCACATCTGCGCACGCAGCTGTTTGCGCTGCTCGCGGTCGGGCACCGCCAGTTTCACCTTGATGAGTTCGTGGTCGTGCAGTGCGCGCTCGAGCTCGGTGAGCACGCCCTCGCTCAGGCCGTTGCCTGCCACGGTCACCACGGGGTGCAGCGCATGGCCGATGCCGCGCAGCTTTTTCTTGAGTTCGGGATCGAGCGACATAGAATCCGGGCCGAAGCGGTTGCAAATCAGTGGAATCGATCGAAACTGACTACCTTGATCGGCATTGTAGCCCAGCGGCGGGGCAATCCAGCAGTGAAGCGTGAGCGTAAATTGTGCGGGATGCCCGCGCGGCGGGCAGCAGGGAGTCGAGGTGCCTAGATCCAAGAGCAGCAGCCGCTGGCTGCGCGAACATCATTCCGACGAGTACGTGCAGCGCTCGCGCGCCGACGGGTATCGCTCGCGCGCCAGCTACAAGCTGCTCGAGCTGCAGAAGAGCGACCGGCTGATGCGCAAGGGCGACCTCGTGGTCGACCTCGGTGCGGCTCCGGGGGGCTGGGCCCAGGTCGCGGCCCAGCTGGTGGGAGAGAAAGGCTGTGTCGTGGCCTCGGACGTCCTGCCGATGGACTCCCTTGCCGACGTGGCGTTCGTGCAGGGCGATTTCACGGACGACGAGGTGTTCGAGAGGGTGCTCGTCGCGCTGGATGATCGCCGTGCAGACCTTGTAATGTCGGATATGGCTCCCAACATGAGTGGTATCCGAGATGTAGACCAGCCACGCGCGATGCTGCTGGCCGAGCTGGCTCTGGATTTCGCGCGCAAGGTATTGAAACCCGGTGGAAAATTCGTGTGCAAGGTATTTCACGGCGAGGGCTTCGACGCCTTCGTGAAGGAGCTGAGGGGTGCCTTTGGCGCGGTGCTGACGCGCAAGCCGGATGCCTCGCGCGACCGCTCGCGGGAGGTTTACGTGATCGCGAAGGAATTCCGGGCGTAGGTCCGCATGAATGCGGACCATATGGGACATATGGACGTCCGGGTGGTCGAACATCCAGGACCCGGCCAGAGGCCGGACTTGCGGGATTGGTGTAGAGTGGACACGGGTGCCGCGCGCACGGTAGTGCGCGGCCCAACGAGGGCAAGATCTTGAACGATATGGTGAAGAACCTGCTGTTGTGGCTGATCATCGCGGCGGTGCTGTTGACGGTGTTCCAGAACTTCAACATGCAGCCGCAGCGCGAGCAACTGAACTACAGCGAGTTTCTCGAGCAGGTGCAGGGTGAGCGTGTGGCGAAGGTCACGATCGACGGGCTCCTGATCGTCGGCGAGCGTGAGGATGGCAGCCGTTTCGAAGTCGTGCGCCCACAGGTGAACGATTCGGGTCTGATGGGAGACCTGCTGGACCACAACGTCGTGGTCGAGGGGCGCAAGCCCGAGCAGCAGAGCCTGTGGTCGCAGCTGCTGGTGGCTTCGTTCCCGATCCTGATCATCATCGCGGTGTTCATGTTCTTCATGCGCCAGATGCAGGGTGGCGCGGGCGGTCGCG
>JAKJFB010000909.1 GCA_022705125.1 Pseudomonadota bacterium | reverse complement strand
AACTGCGTCTGCGTGAACGCCTGCAGCAGCGTGCGCAGGGTCTTCGTGTCGTGGTGCTTGATGCAGCTCGACTCGTCCAACACCACGCCGCCGAACAGGTCTGGGTCGAACCTGTGCAGCCGGTCATAGTTCGTGATGACGATGTTTTGTCCGGCAGTCTCCGCGCCGTCGCGGCAGTGCGCCACTTCAACGCCAATGTCTGCGCCCTCGTGCACAGTTTGTGCGGCCACAGCCAGCGGCGCCAGAATCAGCACGGGCCGTTTCGTGTGCTTGCGAACGGCATCCGCCCATGCCAGTTGCATGCGGCTCTTGCCTAGGCCTGTGTCGGCAAAGATGGCGGCGCGACCGCGGCGCAGCGCCCACGCGGTGAGCGCGGACTGATGCGGGAACATCGACACAGGAACATTGAACCCGTCAGCGATGCCAGTCGCAGGAACCTTGCTGAGTTTGCGTTCGATGTGTGCTTCGTAGCTCACTCCGCACCCGATCAGGTTGCTCATGTCGTGCCCGGGTGAGGTTTGGTTGCGTTTGCCG
>JAKJFB010000908.1 GCA_022705125.1 Pseudomonadota bacterium | reverse complement strand
CCAGAGCCACTTCCATCTTGATCGTGCGGGGTGTGTCGCCGGTGCGGGTAACATCCACCGCCAGGCCAACGTCCGGATTAACGCCGTAGGCGGCGGTGGTAGCACCGCGCAAACCAACTTCCTCCTGCACGCTGAAGACAAAGAAAACCTCGTGCGGGGAATCTTTGAGCGCGCGTATCGCCTGAATAGCGACCGCCGCGGAAATCCGGTCGTCCATGGATTTTGCCACCAGGTGAGCGCCCAGATCCAGGAAGGGGCGCTCGAATCCGCACACATCGCCCACCCCGCGCGTTCCGTTCATGAAGAGCACCCGGCCTCCTATGCAGGTAAGCGGAGAAACGCCGCCAATGGCGATAAAGCGCGCGAAACCATTCGCGTCCACATGCGTGACCATCAGACCAATTTCATCAATATGCGCGGAGACCATCACCCGCAGGCCGCCGGGCTTTTTGGTGCCAACCCGGGCAATCAGGTTGCCCAGTGCGTCGGTGCGAATTTCATCCGCGTAATCCTTGATTTCCTCAGCAACCGCTGC
>JAKJFB010000907.1:269-536 GCA_022705125.1 Pseudomonadota bacterium | reverse complement strand
AGTAGTAGGTGTTGTAACGGACGTAGTCGGGATAACCCCAGGACGCCGACCCGTAGTACGCCCCATACCGATGACTGACGTCGTAGTCGTCGATGTACACGCGGTTGCCCCACTCGTCATAGTAGTAGCGACGGCCGACATGACGATCACCGTAGTACTCGTCCTCGTAGTAACCGTCGCGGTCGTAATACGAGTATTCGTCATAGGTCGCGCAACCGGACAACAGGCTGGAGACGGCGGTCAGGGCAAGGACGACAAGGCGTTTCA
>JAKJFB010000907.1:0-259 GCA_022705125.1 Pseudomonadota bacterium | reverse complement strand
CCGTGGTGAGCGTCGTGAGTGTGGCGCAGCGGGGTTAATCCATCCTGAACTTTTCCGGGGTGACAGCGACAGCATTTAGCGTGCGTGCGCTTGGCGATTCGCGCCGCCATACTGCCGCGATGGAACTCTCTCCCGTGATTGCCGCACTGCGGCCCAAACTCGTCGAATCGCTCGCGGCGATGTCGCTGCCGCAGGACGAGGCGCGCGTCGGGCGCTGGCTCGGTTATCTCGAATTGCTGGCGAAGTGGAATCAGGCCTA
>JAKJFB010000906.1 GCA_022705125.1 Pseudomonadota bacterium | reverse complement strand
CCTCCCACCCCGGGCGTCGTGGTTTTCCCACATCCCACCTTGGGCGCCGTGGTCTTCCCGCACCGGGCCTCGGCGCGTCGGCGTTCGCGCAACGCGTCCGGGTGTCGGTGTCTTGCCGTGGGAGCGACGCAAGTCGCGATTGCAGCCTTTCCTCCTCGACCACGCCTGTCGCCGCCGCGGCGCAGGATCGCGACTTGCGTCGCTCCCACATCCCACCCCGGGCGCCGTGGTCTTCCCGCACCCGGCCTCGGGGCATCGGTGTCCGCGTGCAGACCTTGCGGCTTTCGCCGCTGCGAGGGGGGCTGCCCGCAAGCGGGCTTATCCCGCCTTTGGCGGAAGGTGGCCGAGGGCGCGGGAGATCTCGTCGGCGGTCTCGCGCACCAGTGGGGCCCAGTCGGGGTTGAAGCGTTCGGAAGGGGTCGATAGCGACAGGCCGGCGATCAGCTCGCCGCTGTCGTCGCGGATGCCCGCGGCGATGCAGCGCACGCCGGCCTCGACCTCGTCGAGGTCGAAGGCCACGCCGTGGCGGCGCACGCGG
>JAKJFB010000905.1 GCA_022705125.1 Pseudomonadota bacterium | reverse complement strand
GGGTGATCCGGCGCGATGGCGGCAAAGCTCGCGCCCCAGAGCGTGTCCGGGCGGGTGGTGTAGACCTCCAGCGACCCGAAGCCCTCGGGCGCACCCACCGTCTCGAAGCGGAACTGCAGGCCGCGGCTCTTGCCGATCCAGTTGCGCTGCATCAGGCGCACCTTTTCCGGCCAGGCGCCGAGCCCGTCGAGGGCGGAGAGGAGTTCGTCCGCCATGTCGGTGATCCGGAAGAACCACTGGACGAGCTCGCGCCGCTCCACCGGATCCCAGTTCACCACCGCCGCCTTGCGGGTGACGAGGCCGGCGTCGAGCATGTCGAGGAACAGCGCCTGCTGGCGGCCGTAGTATTCGGGGTCGCAGGTGGCGAACTCGCGGCTCCAGTCGATGGAAAGGCCCATGGGCTTCATCTGCGCGCGCATCGCGGCGATGTCCTCTTCGCAGGCACGCAGGATGGCGCGCAGTTGCTGCGGCGACAACGTTGCGCGCGGCGGCCTGTCGCGGCCCTTGCCGGGAAACGGGATGAAGGGGTAGTCGATGC
>JAKJFB010000904.1 GCA_022705125.1 Pseudomonadota bacterium | reverse complement strand
TCCAGCGCGCCGCGGCGCTGCTGGCCGCGCCGTCGCTGAGCACGAAGACCGAGGCGCCGCGCGCCTCACGGCGCAGGAAGGCGTCGGCGTGGATCGACACGAAGAGGTCGGCGCCGACCCGCCGCGCCTTGCGCACGCGCTCGTGCAGCGGCACGAAGTAGTCGCCGTCGCGCGTCAGCAGCACGCGCAGGCCCGGCACGCCCTCCAGGCGCTCGCGCAGCTGGCGCGCCACGGCCAGCACCACGTCCTTCTCCTTGAGCCCGCTGGGGCCGACGGCGCCGGGGTCCTCGCCGCCATGCCCGGGGTCGAGCGCCACCACCACCAGGCGCTCCATGCGGCCCTGGCGCGGCAGGCGCGGCAGCGGTGGCAGCGGCGCCGGCGTTGGCGCGGCGGCCAAAGCCGAGCCCGAGGCCGCGGCCGAAGCGGGTGAGGAGGAGGCAGAAGAGGCAGAGGGGGCGGGGGCAGCCGCAAGCGCCGGGGCCGATGCCGCGCCGGGCTCGGCCGGCAAGGCGCTGCCGGGCGCCGGGGCTGCGCTGGCA
>JAKJFB010000903.1 GCA_022705125.1 Pseudomonadota bacterium | reverse complement strand
ATCGCCACCTTCGACCTCTACAGCTGTTTCCCGTTCCCGGTGTTCACCTTCTGCGACGTGACCGGTCTGTCGACGGACGATCCGCGCGGATTGACCCTCACGGGCGGCCTGCCGTACTTCGGCGGACCCGGAAACAGCTACTCGCTGCACGCCATCGCCGAAACCGTCAGCGAAATGCGTTGCAGACCAGATCAATTCGGATTGGTCGGGGCCAATGGTGGCGTGATGAGCAAGTACTCCGCAGTGCCGAACTGCAGCGCGAGATCACGGCACTGCCGAAGACGCCGACCGTCCGCCACCACGACGGCGACGGGGTCATCGAGACCTACTCGGTGCGCTATGACTGGCCGGTGATCACCGGCATCATCGTCGGCCGCATCGATGACGGCACCAGGTTCATGGCCACCAGTACCGACCCGGAGTTGATGGCGCTCATGACCGGTGGTGATCCCCTGGGGCAACGCATTTCGGTGAAGTCCGTCGACGGCGTCAACGAGGCCGTACCGGCCTGAGGTGCCGCGTCGAGATCGACGAAATGAC
>JAKJFB010000902.1 GCA_022705125.1 Pseudomonadota bacterium | reverse complement strand
CGCAACCTCGGCGGCATCATCATCATCGACTTCATCGACATGCAGTCGACCGAGCACCGCCTCGCGGTGTTCAAGGCGCTGGAGAAGGCGCTGGAGCGCGACCACGCCAAGAGCAACGTCTGCGAGGTCTCGGCGCTCGGCCTGGTCGAGATGACGCGCAAGCGCACGCGCGAGAGCCTCGAACACGTGCTCTGCGAACCCTGCCCGCTGTGCTCGGGCCGCGGCACGGTTAAGACCGCCGAGACGGTCTGCTACGAGATCTTCCGCAATGCCCGCCAGTACGAGGCCGCGCGCGAATTCCTCGTGCTGGCCGCGACCGAGGTCGTCGACCTGATGCTCGACGAGGAATCGGCCAGCGTCGCCGAGCTGGAAGCCTTCATCGGCACGCCGCTGCGCTTCCAGGCCGAGGTCCTGTATCCACGCGAGCAGTACGACGTCGTGCTGCTGTAGCCGCCCGGAGGCTTCGCGATGCGCCGGCTGCTGCATCCGGTCGCGCGCCACACCTGGCTCTGGGGGCACCGGATCGGGCTGGCGCTGCTG
>JAKJFB010000901.1:274-540 GCA_022705125.1 Pseudomonadota bacterium | reverse complement strand
GCTCATTGCTCTCGACGCAACCAAAGAGGGCTGACCGGTTCGGGGAGAAGAAAGCCATTGAGAGCGCCGGCTAAAAACGGTAATCACTCCCTAACCAGACACCAATCATGACTTTGAAAAAAACAGAAATCCCGGTCCGCGTGGAATCCGACAGCATGGGCAAGATCGAAGTGGCGGCCAATGTGTATTGGGGCGCACAAACCCAGCGCTCGCTCATCCACTTCGATATTGGTCGCGACCTGATGCCGCCCGAGTTGATCCGCGCC
>JAKJFB010000901.1:0-249 GCA_022705125.1 Pseudomonadota bacterium | reverse complement strand
GATTTGGGCAAGCTGCCGGCGGACAAGGCGAAGTTGATTGTGGCGGCGGCCGATGAAGTCATCGCCGGCAAGTTGAACGATCAATTTCCGCTGCGCATCTGGCAGACCGGCAGCGGCACGCAGACCAACATGAACGTGAACGAGGTGATCGCCAATCGCGCCATTGAAATGGCCGGTGGCAAACTCGGTTCGAAGGATCCGATTCATCCCAACGATCACGTCAACCGTTCCCAATCGTCGAACGACACC
>JAKJFB010000900.1:291-541 GCA_022705125.1 Pseudomonadota bacterium | reverse complement strand
CCAGCACGCCTCACCGAATGTGCTCAAAGCCATGCGACGCCCCGCCAACCAGGACAAAGTGCTCGATCGCATCAAGACCTGGCGCAGCATCTGCCCGGACCTCACCATCCGTTCGAGCTTCATCGTCGGCTTCCCCGGCGAAACCGAAGACGATTTCGAAACCCTGCTTGATTTCATCGAGGAAGCCGAAATCGATCGCGCCGGCGTGTTCAAATATGAAAACGTCGATGGCGCTCCTTCACGCGATCTC
>JAKJFB010000900.1:0-264 GCA_022705125.1 Pseudomonadota bacterium | reverse complement strand
AAGTGCAAACCGCACTTGCGCACCAGCGCCTGCAATCCATGATCGGCAAGACCGTCGACGCCATTTGCGACGGCTGGGACGAAGACGCCGAAGCCTACGCCTTCCGCACCAAAGCCGATGCCCCCGAGATCGACGGCGTCACTTATGTCGATAGCGACGCAGAGATCGTCGAAGGCGCGATCCGTGAACTCGAAATCCTCGGCGGCGAAGGGCACGAGATGGTTGGTGCGCTGAAGTGACCGGCGAGAGGTCCATCGAATTCTC